>NZ_JALBGW010000001.1:0-208771 GCF_023006485.1 Neorhizobium sp. BETTINA12A | reverse complement strand
CGCCATCCGCGCCGTTTCGAGCCGCAGGCGCTCCACGGCCTTGGCCGGCGTTGTGCCGGTTTCGGCTGCAAACGCCCTGGCAAAGTTGCGCGGGCTCATCGCCGCCTGGTCGGCGAGGCGCTCGACGGTCAGCTGGTCGGCCAGATGCTCGCGCATCCAGCCGATCAGTGCGGAGAACCTGCCCGTGTGCCCTCCAAGATCGACAAGCGCTGAAAACTGGGACTGGCCACCGGGCCGGCGTTGATGAACGACAAGCTGTTGGGCGGTCCTGCGCGCGATATCCGCGCCCAGATCATCTTCGATAAGGGCAAGCGCCAGGTCGATACCGGCAGATATGCCGGCAGAGGTCCAGACATGACCGTCCTGGATATAGATACGCTCCGCATCGAGCTCTATCTTTGGATAGCGGCGAGAAAAGTCATGCGAACTGCTCCAATGCGTCGTGGCCCGACGTCCATCGAGGAGCCCGGCTTCGGCGAGCAGATAGGCCCCGGAACACACGCTCGTCACGCGCCTTGCGCTCGTGCGTTTCAGCCATTCGAGAATTTCGCGCACTGCCTCCATGGAGCGGATGATCTCGCCGCCCGAGATCATCACCGTGTCGAAAGGCCCATCCCGGAGCGGGGCAGCCGACAGCTTGAGGCCCGACGAACTCTCGATCTCGCCGCCACCCGGCGCCATCAGGATCAGGTCGTAACTGCCCGGCCGGAATCGCTCCGCCATCTCGAAAGCCGACGTCGGCCCCGCCGTATCGAGAAGCTGGAAACCCGGATGCACGACAAGAGCAACTGTGCGAACCATGGCAGTTTTTGCCCGATTAATGTCATTTCAGTCAGACGATAGCAGCGGTAACTTTCCCTGCAAACAGGGCAACCGATCGATCGGGCGAAACTATCATGACGTGGCGGTTTGTTCTTACAGGCGGGTTGGGGCTTGCTGCGGTCTTCCTGGTGGTCGCCGGGGGCTGGATAGTCTCTCTGCCGTCTGCGTCCTCGGCCGGGACCGTCAAGCCTATTCCCGGCGAGGAGACACGCGCCACAATCGAGGCTTTGAAGCCGTCCAAACGCGTCCGCCCGGTGATCGCGATCGTCGGCATCAACGACGGGACGGAGATCACCGACTACCTGATGCCCTACGGTATCCTGCGCCGCGCCGATGTCGCGGATGTCGTGGCGCTGGCGACGCAGCCCGGGCCGATGGTTCTCTATCCGGCGTTGAAGGTCGAGCCGCAGGCGACGATCGCGGATTTCGATGCGCAGCATCCGGAAGGCGCCGATTACGTCATCGTCCCGGCGATGGTCCGCGAGGACGATCCGGCGGCATTGCGCTGGATCAGGAGCCAGGCGGAAAAAGGCGCGCTGATCGTCGGCGTCTGCGTCGGTGCCAAAGTGGTTGCTGCCACCGGCCTTCTCGACGGCCGGAAAGCGACGACCCACTGGTATTCGCTGGACGCCATGCTGAAGGAACATCCGAGCATCCGCCATGTCGCCGACCGCCGCTTCCTCGTTGACGGTCGCGTTGCGACGACGACGGGGATCAGTGCCTCCATGCCGATGTCGCTGACGCTGATTGAGGCGATCGCCGGGCAGGAGAAAGCCGAGGCTGTCGCGGCCGATCTGGGCGTCGCGAATTGGGATGCGCGACACGACAGCGGCGCCTTCACGTTCACGCGTCCTTTCGCATTGACGGCGATCGGCAATTCGCTCGCCTTCTGGCGCCGCGAAACGCTCGGCATCGAACTGTCGAAAGGCGTGGACGAGGTGTCGCTTGCGCTTGTCGCGGATGCCTGGTCGCGCACCTACCGCTCGCGCGTGATGACCTTCGCAGCCAGCGCGGATGCGGTGGAGAGCCGCAACGGCATCCGCATCATCCCCGACAAGGTGAGCGCGTCGACAACGCGCGTGCCGGCAGCGCCGCTGGGCAGCAAACCGGCGGAGGCGCTGGACGATACGCTGAAGGCCATCGCCGACCGCTATCGGGAAAACACGGCCGATTTCGTGGCCATGCAGCTCGAATACAGGAGACGAGTGACGCCGCAATAGATCGTCGCGGCTTACATCCTGCCGCTCGTCCCGCAAACGAGAAAGGACCAGTCATGAAAGCTCTCATCGCAGGCGCCGGCATCGGCGGATTGACGACCGCGCTTCAACTCCACGAAGCCGGGATCGAGGTCGAGATCTTCGAACGCGTCGGCGAGGTTCGTGAACTCGGGGTCGGCATCAACATGCTGTCGCATGCCGTGGCGGTGCTGGCCGATCTCGGACTGCAGGCCGGCCTCGACGCTGCAGGGATCCGTGTGCGGGAACTGATTTATACCAACCGTTTCGGTCAGGTCGTGTGGCAGGAATTGCGCGGCCTGGACGCCGGTCAAGAGGCTCCGCAGGTCAGCATCCATCGCGGCAAGCTGCTCGGCGTGATCCATAGGGCGGTGATCGCTCGTCTCGGACCCGACGTCATCAGAATGGGTTGCCGGGTGGAGGGCTTCGAGCAGACGGAAGATGGGGTCGCGGTTCATTTCAGCGGAACGGATGGATGGCGCGGCACGGCCCGCGGGGATCTGCTGATCGGCGCCGACGGCATCCATTCCGCGATCCGGGCGCAGCTCTATCCCGATGAGGGGCCGCCGATCTGGAGCGGGATCATGTTATGGCGCGGCGCCACACGCTGGCCGATCTGGCGCGATGGCCGGACGATGGTGATATCAGGCGGCAATTTCGCAAAATTCGTCTATTATCCGATCGGAGCCGATCCTGCGGAGCCTGAAATGCGGCTGACGAACTGGGCCGTGATGGCCAAGGTGGGCGAGCCCGGCACATCGCCGCTACGCCGCGAGGACTGGAGCCGGTCCGGCCTGTCGGACGAGGTGTTGCCCTTCGTGCGTGACCGTTTTCACCTCGATTTCGTTGATCCTGCCTCCATCATCCAGGCCACCGAAAATTTCTACGAATACCCGAATTGCGATCGGGATCCCTTGCCCCGCTGGTCGTTCGAGCGAGTCACGCTGCTCGGGGATGCCGCCCATGCCATGTATCCGGTCGGTTCCAACGGAGCGAGCCAGGCAATCCTCGATGCACGCTGCCTGGCACGGCATCTCCAATCCGGGGACGGTATCGAGGCGGCCCTTTCCCGCTACGATGCCGAACGGCGGCCGGTCACGTCGCAAATCGTTCTCTCCAACCGCCTGGGCGGTCCCGAAGGGGTCATCGACATGATCGAGGCCCGTGCGCCCGACGGTTTCGACGACATCGATACCGTGGCCTCGTTCGAAGAACGTAAAGCAACGGTTCGTGGTTACGCTTCGCTCGCTCGTGGGCGGAGCCAGTGAGGATGGTTCCATGGTTGCCACCGCCGCAATGCTTTTTCTCGCCGAAACGTGTCTCTACGCGATTGCATCGCTGACCCACGCGGGCCTCCTCGTCGAGGGTCATGAGCACAGGCAAGCAATGATCGCCGAAGCCGTGATCGCAGCGATCCTGCTGCTCGGGTTGTTATCCGTCAGGCTCCGCCGGCCGTGGAGCCGCGTGGCCGCAATTTCCGCGCAGTCCCTGGCTCTGCTGGGCACGCTCGTCGGCGCATTCACCATCGCAGCCGGTGTCGGTCCGCAGACCACGCTCGATTACGTCATACACGTAGTGATGATCCTGATCCTGGTCTGTGGTCTCGTCTGGTTGGTGAGGAGCCGAATTGTGTGGTGACCTACTTAATCCTGTTCTGCATCCGCTGAGCCGCATTGGGAAGGGACGATGTCGCGCGCGGTGCTGCGCCGGCGGCTTCCGCCTGCAGGAACGCGGCGATTTCGCCAAGCAACATGAGTTCGGTCGGGGCGTAGGCAGGATCCCCGGAAAGATTGATGGTCTCCTGCGGGTCGGTCTGAAGGTCGAACAGCTCCCGCTCGCTCGACCCTCCACTCGTATAGAGCGTCAGCTTGAAGCGCTGGTCCCGTGCCATGGTTGCCCGCATCGGCGGGTCCCAGAAACTACCGCTGTCGTTGACACCGGAATTGCGGTAGACGCAGATCGCGCTGCTGCGCCGCGTCGCGTTCCGCGATGCCATGGCCACCAGATCCTCGCTTTCCGGGCAGGATTGCGTATCGAGGCCTGCTGCTGCGAGGCACGTGGCCGCCACGTCGCGACCTTGCGCAAGCGCGGTGCATCGGGTGCCGGCGTTGACGTGGCCCGGCCAACGCAGCAGCAGCGGCACTCCGACGGTAGGTTCGTAGAGTGCAACTCCCTTGACGAAGAGCCCGTGATCGCCAAGCTGATCGCCATGGTCGGATAGGAATAAGACCAGCGTGTCGTCGGTCATCCCCGCTTCGTCCAGCGCCGCCAGAACGCGGCCGACCTGCTTATCAAGAAAGGTTATGGAAGCGGCATAACCGAGACGAATCCTGCGGATCTCCTCCGCAGAGAAGTCTGAGAAACGTCCGAGATAGGAACCCTGCTGCTCCCGGCGGACGCATCCGGGTTGTATCGTGCGCGAAACCACCGGCTCCGGAATCTTCGCCGCATCTATACAGTTTCCGAAGGCGAGGGGGTAATCCTCATAGGGGTCGTGAGGGTCGAACAGGCTCATCAGGCAAAAGAAGGGCTGTCTTTCTGCTTTCATCGATTGGATGAAGGCAATGGTTCGGTCTGCCGCCCACTTGCTCATGTGTTGCGCTTCGGGGTGATGAAGTTCCTTTCGGCCGTTGCGCTGGAGGGCGGCGAGGAAATCCGGCGCCGTCTCGCGAAGCCAGGCTGCATAACCGTTGAAGGAGCTCCCGATCGAAACCGATGGCTCGAGGCACCATTCGTAGATATCGAAACCGTCATGTGGGTGACGTTGCCGTTCTTCCTGAATGCGGCTGCTGACATGCAGCTTGCCGAAAAGTGCGGTCCGATAACCAGCCTCCCGCCGCAGCCGTTCGGTGAACAGCACTTCGTCCGGTGGCAGGTTGTCATGCACCCGCTGGACCGCATGATCCGGCACGGGCTTGCCGGTGAAGATGCTGGCCCGGGAAGGCGTGCAGATCGGGTTGTCGACTGTGCAGTGCTCGAATACCGCTCCGGCTTGGCCCAGCCGGTCGAGGTGAGGTGTCGGAATCCAGTCGCAGCCATAGATGCCGAGCGTATCCCGACGCTGCTGGTCCGTCATGATCATCAGGATGTTGGGTCGTGTCACGATGCCACCTCGACGTTTTAGAGCATGATCTCGGGAAGGGCGATCCTGGCCTTCTCACGCAGTGTGGAAACGACCGATGGATCGATCCAGCGATAAGGCCGACGTAGCCGGGTGCCGATCTCCGCCCATCCCCCGATTGCAGCCAGGAGCTTGTCCAACGCGGCGTTGGAATATCCGTGCACCCTGGCAAAGGGCGCTATGTGGTCATCTAGGAAGATGCGCAGCCGCTGCTCGATATCAAGCGACCGGTCGATATCGTCGGCCATCGACGCGGTCCACCGCTGTGCACCGGACGGGCTCAGGCAGGCAACGTTGGAGAATGCCCCGACTGCAACGCCCTGCTGGACACCTGTCGCAAGATGATGCCCCGGGACATAGATTCCCCACGCATCGAGATGCTTGCGGGCCTGATCGTACCAGGATGCATCTCCATCCCCAAGCTTGATGCCCACGACTTGCGGCACGCCCGCAAGGATTGTCGCCAGTTCCTCCGGGGTAAAGACGCGCTTGGCATGCGGCGGCTGGTAGAGCACCAGCGGAACCGGGCCGGCAGCGTCAGCGGCCATCTGCAGAAAATCGGTCGCCTCCGAGGCCGTCACAGGCCACCAGTCGGGAAGGATCACCTGGATTGCCTCGGGCTCAAGCGCCGCCGCCCGGCGCACCCGGTCCAGGGATATGCGGGGATCGGGCTGACACGCACCGATGACGAATGGCATCGCTGCAGGACTGCAGCGGTCTGCCAACAATTGTTGAATCTGGTCGAACTCCGCTTCTGTCTGATTGTGGAATTCGCCGGCGGTGCCGTTCGAGTAGATGCCGTCCACCTTGGCGGCAACCAGCCGGTCGATCGCGTCGGCCAGACGCGGGAAATCGATTGAATCGTCTTCATTGATCGGCAGCAGGAGCGTTGCCCAATTTCCGCGAATGCGGCCCCAGCGGTCATTCCGCCGCTCAAACTTCGTGGTCCCCACACTCCGCCTCCCCTTTTGCTGAAACCGAATCCATCCCAGCCGGACCCGTTCAATCGCTATCTAGAATTTATCGACTTGCTAGATATCCTACAAGTCGATATACCTCAATCATGTTGATTGTCGAAATGTGCATGGAGCAGTGTTGGCCAAGCCCATAAAACCTCTTGAGCGTCCGCCGCTTCTGCATGTCAGCGTGCAGGAAAGCCTGCGCAGCTATATCGAGGATAATGACCTGACGGCCGGCGCGGCTCTGCCGCCGGAGACTTTCCTGGCGCACCAATTGGGCGTGGGGCGCAATTCGGTTCGCGAAGCGATCAAGGCGCTGGAATCCGTCGGCATCCTCGAAACACGGCGCGGCATTGGCGTTTTCGTCAAGGAATTCTCGTTCGCGCCGCTTCTGGACAATCTCGCCTATGGGTTGCAGGCGTCGCTGCGTGATGTGGAGGAATTGCTGGAGATCCGTCGCGTATTGGAGACGGGCCTCATCGACAAGACCATCGAGATGATCAGTGACGATGACGTGGCCGAGCTTCGACGCCTTACCGATCGCATGCGCCAGCGCGCTGAGCGCGGCGAAAGTTTCGCCGAGGAGGACCAGCAATTTCATCAGCTTCTGTTCCGTTGCCAGAACAACAAGATGCTGAGCGCGCTGATCGATATCTTCTGGTCCGCCTTCTACAAAGCCTCGGGCTTCGCAAACCTGGCAAGTCCCACGCCCCTGGCGACCTGGCAGGATCACCACGAGATCGCGGAAGCCGTAGCGGCGAGAGATGTCGAAGCGGGCCGCAAGCGCCTGAGCGCACACTATTCCGGCATCCGGAAAGTCATCGCGATCAACCGGCCCGAGGAGGTCGATCCGGTTTAGCGATAGTCGAAATATAAAAGAGGAGGAGAGCATGCATCGACGGAATTTCGGTCGCCTTCTGGCGGCGGGAGCTTTGCTTTTTGCCACGACTGCCGCAATGGTGCCCGCAACGGCCCAGGCGCAGACGGGCAAGACCATTGTTGGCGGGTTCGACGTGGGTCCAGGCGGTTTCCAAGGCAATTTCAACCCGCTGACTGCAACAGCCGGCTTCACCTGGCTTAATACCTATTTCGAGCCGCTGGTAATCTACACATCCGATCTGTCGAAGCTTACCGGCGCTCTGGCTTCAGAGTTCACTCTTGGCCAGGACAACCTGACATACACGTTCAAGCTCGCCCAGACGAACTGGCATGACGGCACGCCTTTTACCTCGGCGGACGTCAAGTTCACCCTGGAGCTTGCCAAGAATGCCGAGAGCGGCAGCATTTTTGCCGCGCGGCTTGCCGATATCGCATCGGTCGAGACGCCGGATGCGCACACGGCAGTCGTCAAGCTCAGCAAGCCGAACTCGGCATTCCTCTCCGTTCTGTCGCAGCTGATGATGCTGCCGCAGCATGCGCTGTCGTCGGTGAACGTCAAGGAGGTCGCCAAGAGCCCGTGGTGGTCCACCCAGCCGGTCGGAACCGGTCCATTCAAGTTCGTGAAGCATGTCAGCGACCAGTATGTCGAACTGGCTGCCTATGATGGCTATCGGGGCGGAAAGCCGAAAGCGGATCGCCTGATCAACCGCTATTTCGCCAATCCGGCTGCGGCTGTCGCGGCCCTCAGGGCGGGCGAGATCCAGTTCACCTTCGCCGAACCCGACGACGCCAAGACCTTCAAGGGCAACGGCAGTTTCCGGGTCATCGAGGGCGACTCCTACGTGGTGAACTATATCGGCTTCAATCACCGCGCCGGAATCTGGGACGACCTTCGCGTCCGTCAGGCGGTCATGTACGCCATCGACCGAAACGCCATCGTCTCCAGCCTGTTCGGCGGTGCCGCCAAACTCGCCAACTGCGGCTATGTCGCGCCGCAGCTTCTTACGAAGGATCTGGCCGGCTATGCCTACAATCCGCAAAAGGCAAAGGACCTGCTGGCGGAGGCGGGCTGGGAGAAGATCAACGGCGGCAAGCCGATTCCGTGGCTGACCTACTACAATACGCCGCAGGTCGCCAACGTCATGGCGGCGGTGCAGGCGATGCTGGCGCAGGTCGGCGTCAACGTGGTTCCGCGCGCGCTCGACGTTCCGAGCTATAACGGCATCGTGCGAAGCGAAAAGTGGCAGGATTTCCCGCTGGTCTATGCGGGGCTGCAGAACGGCCCCAATCCGGGATCGCTCAATGTCGGGCTGAATGCCGCACAGACACCTCCGTCCGGCAACAACATCATGCGCGTCGAAATGCCTCCGCTGACCGATGCGTTGAATGCGGCGATGGCGGAAACCGACCCGGCCAAGGCCGACGGCAGATGGCAGAAGGTCTGCAAGGAAATGAACGCTGCGCTTCCCTGGGCACCGATGTGGGTGGCGAGCCGCTATGGGGTCGTGTCCAGCAAGCTCAAGGACTTCTTCTGGACGCCCGCTCCAGGCGGTGGCCCCTACGTCTCCCATCCGGAAAAATGGGATCTCGCTCCTTGATGTGCCCGTGAGCCGGGATGCGGTCTGGTGAACAAGCCCGACCGCATCCCCTGCGGACCCTGTTGGTGAAAACATGCTGCAATACATCCTTCGCCGTACGGCTGTCGGCCTGCTGATGCTGCTGGCCCTGACGGTTCTCATCTTCACGTTGCTGCGGCTGACGCCCGGCGATCCGATCGATGCCTATGTCAATCCGTCTGTGCCCATTTCCGCGTCCGATCTCGAGATGCTTCGCACCCGGCTCGGTCTCGATCGGCCGCTGCCGGCGCAATATTTCGCCTGGCTGGGTGCGGCCCTGATGGGGGATTTCGGCTATTCCATCCAGTATAATGGCGAAGGAGTGCTGCCGCTTGTCCTCAGCCGCATCGGCCCGACGATCCTGCTGATGTTCAGTGGGCTTGTCATCGCCGTCGTTGTCGGCATCTCAACCGGCATCTTTGCGGCCGTCCGCCGCAACAAATTGGCCGATCTTTCACTTTCGACGGCGGCGTTCGTGGGAATTTCAAGTCCGGCTTTCCTGACCGCCCTGCTGGGGCTCTATGTATTTGCGGTCAATCTGCGCTGGGTGCCGGCCGGCGGCATGCTGACGCCGGGCGCGCCTTTCTCCGTCGGTGACCTGCTGGCCCACCTCATCCTGCCCGCTACCCTGCTTTCGATCGGTCATGGCGCACTGATCATGCGATACATGCGCTCTTCGCTGCTCGAAGTGCTGTCGCAGGACTATGTGCGCACGGCGCGCGCCAAAGGTGTCCGGGAGTTCTGGGTCATCGTCAAACATGCCGTCCGCAACGCCCTGCTGCCGGTGATCACGCTGATCGGCTCCACCATCGGCATCGCCATCGGGGGTGCGATCTTCATCGAGAGCGTGTTCGACTGGCCGGGCATGGGTCTGCTGATGGTCAATGCAGTCGTCCGGCGCGATTACCCGGTCATCATGTGCGCTACGCTGCTGACTGGCGCCTGCGTCATCCTGGTCAACCTGTTGACCGACATCGCCTATGCCGCTGTCGATCCGCGCATCAAGGTGGCATAAGATGGCGAGCTTGACACATGCCAGCTCCGCCGGTCCCATCCGACGCGCACTTTCCCGCTTTTTCGAGAACGGTGCGGCCGTGGTCGGCTTGGCCATCCTGATCCCGATCCTTGTCCTCACGCTCACTTACGATCTCTGGTGGCTCCACAAGCCCAACGACATCGACCTTTTGGCGATGAACCAGGGGCCGTCGTCGGCCCATTGGCTCGGCAGCGACGGGGTGGGGCGGGATATCATGGCGCGGCTGCTGCAGGGCGGACGGATCTCGCTGCTGGTGGCGACGGTATCGATGGCGATCTCCACGTTCCTCGGTTTCTTCATCGGAGCCATCGCCGGCTTTGCCGGACGTTTCGTTGATGGTGCCACGATGCGGTTCGTCGATCTCGCCATGACGTTGCCGCCGGTCATTTTCCTTCTGGTTCTCGCCTCGATCGTCGGCAGCGGCATAGTCCCCACGATCTTCGTGATTTCTCTGCTGTCGTGGCCGGTTCTCTCCCGCATGGTCCGGGCCCGGCTGCTGGAACTGCGCGAACGTGACTTCGTCGTGGCGTCCCGGGGCATGGGCGCCGGCCTCTGGCACCTGCTGATCCGGCATGGTCTGCCCAATACGATCGATATTCTCGTGGTCTACGCCACCCTGCAGGTGGCAAATGGGATCCTGCTGGAGGCCGGTCTCTCATTCCTGGGGCTTGGGGTCACGCCCCCGGAAGCGAGCTGGGGCAATATGCTGAACGCTGCCCGCGCCACGCATGTGCTCGAAAATTATCCCTGGCAATGGATGTTTCCGGGCGGCGCGCTCGTCGTGACCGTTCTTGCCATCAACTTCGTGGGCGATGGGCTTCGCGATGCCTTCGATCCGCGCTCCGAACTCAAGTGAAAGGTTGCACATGCCCCTCTTTACCGGCGTCATTCCGCCCGTCGTCACTCCGCTCACCACGACTTTCGCGGTGGATTATCCTTCCTTCGCGCGCGTCATAGACCATCTGCTCGATGGCGGTGTGCACGGCCTGTTCGTTCTCGGCTCGACCAGCGAAGTGGTGTTCCATGACGAAGCCACGCGCCGCCACATCATCGAACATGCGGTCGAGCAGGTGCGCGGCCGGGTGCCCATCCTGGTCGGCGTGATCGATCCCACAACCGAGCGCGTGATCGCCCATGCAAAGGTGGCGCAGTCGGCGGGCGCCGACGCGGTTGTCGTCACGGCGCCGTTCTATGCCCGGACAAACCAGGCCGAAACCATCGATCACTTCCGCTATATCCGGGAGGCGATCGACATACCGGTCATCGCCTACGACATCCCTGTCTGCGTCCACACCAAGCTCGAACGCCGGACCACCGTGACGCTTGCCCGCGAAGGCACGATCGTGGGCGTCAAGGACTCGAGCGGCGACGACGGCAATCTTCGTTATGTCATGGCAGACACGGCCGATCTGCCGGATTTCTTCGTCATGACAGGATCCGAGATCGTCGCCGACAGCGTCGTGAACATGGGCGCGCACGGCATCGTGCCGGGCCTCGGGAATGTCGATCCGCACGGTTATGTCCGCTTGTGGAACCTCTGCCAGGCGGGCGATTTTGCCGGTGCACGGCAGGAGCAGGAACGCCTGTGCCGGCTTTTCGAGATGGTCTGGGTCAGCTTGGGCCGGACCAGTGCGGGTTCGGCCGGGGTGGGGGCCTTCAAGACCGCCATGCGCAGGCTTGGGGTTATCGACACCAATGTCATGGCGCGTCCGCAGCGATCCCTGAACGATGAAGAGGCGGCCATCATCGACGGCATCCTGCGGCAAACCGGGCTTCTGGATTGACGATGAGTGCACAGCCGATCCTCGAAATTTCCGCGCTCAAGACGGTGTTCCGCATCGGCGATCGGGAGATCGGCGCCGTGCGGGACCTCAGCCTTACCGTGGCGACGGGAGAAACTGTGGCGCTGGTTGGCGAATCCGGCTCGGGAAAGTCGGTAACCAGTCTGTCGATCATGGGTCTTCTGCCGCGCGGCGTGGGCCGTATCGCTGCGGGTACGCTGCGGCTGAAGCGCAAGACGGGCGAAGTCGTCGAACTGCAGACCCTTGGCAGCGACACCCTGCGCCGGGTGCGCGGCAATGATATCGGCATGGTCTTTCAGGAGCCGCTGACCAGCCTCAATCCGGTTTTTACGATCGGCGAACAGATTGCCGAACCGATCCGCATCCATATGGGCAAATCCCATCGGGAGGCCTTGTCGGACGCCATCCAGCGGCTGGAGGATGTCGGCATTCCCGATCCGCGCCGACGTGCCGGGCAATATCCGCACGAACTCTCCGGTGGCATGCGGCAGCGAGCGACCATTGCCATGGCGCTCGCATGCAATCCGACGCTGCTGATTGCCGACGAGCCCACGACTGCCCTCGATGTCACCATCCAGGCGCAGATCCTCGACCTGCTCGGACGGCTGCAGAAGGAACGCGGCATGGGCATGTTGTTCGTCACCCACAATCTCGGGGTCGTTGCCGAGATCGCCGACCGCGTGGCCGTCATGTATGCCGGTTCGCTTGTCGAGACCGGTAGCGTCGCGCGGGTCTTCTCCCATCCGCGTCATCCCTATACCAAGGGGCTGATGCGCTCGGTGCCGCAGCTTGGAACCGCGACGCTCCTCAGGGAGGCGGGCACCCCGCTGCCGACCATCGCAGGATCGGTTCCGAGCCTCATGGACCTGCCGTCAGGCTGTCCTTTCGCTCCCCGCTGTCCCTACCACATAGAGGCCTGTTCAGAAGCCTACCCGGCGTTGGCGGACACCGGCGAGGGGCAGTTCAGCCGCTGCATCCGATGGCAGGAGATCTGACCGATGTCACAGGAATTTCTCCTCGAAGTGAGCCGGCTGGGCAAGGATTTTGCTCCGGTGGCATTTGCCCGCGGACCGGTCGTCCGCGCCGTCCAGGATGTCTCCTTCAACATCAAACGTGGTGAAGTCGTCGGGCTGGTTGGCGAATCCGGCAGCGGCAAGACCACCATCGGCCGCATGGTCGCGCAACTGATCGAACCGACCTCCGGCAGTATCCGTTTTGAAGGCTCGGAAACGACGAGCCTGACGCGCCGCGAACTTCGCAGCCTGCATGCGCGGGTCCAGTATATTTTTCAGGATCCCTTCGCCAGCCTCTCGCCGCGGATGACGATCGGCGAAATCCTCACGGAAGGGCTGGATATCCAGCGGATCGGTAGCAGGTCGGAGCGGGCCGCAAAAGCTGCCCAGGCGCTCACCTCGGTCGATCTGCCGCCAGATGCGATTTCCCGCTACCCGCACGAGTTTTCCGGCGGCCAGCGCCAGCGCATCGGCATCGCTCGGGCGCTGACGCTTGCGCCCGAGCTGATCGTCGCCGATGAACCGGTGTCGGCGCTCGACGTGTCGATCCAGGCGCAGATCGTCAACCTGCTGCGCGACCTGCAGACGCGGCTCGGCCTGACCATGTTGTTCATCGCCCACGATCTCGCGGTGGTCGAATATGTCGCCGATACGGTGATCGTGCTCTATCTCGGGCGGATCATGGAGATGGCGCCGAGCCGCGAGCTTTATGCCAGCCCGCAGCATCCGTATACGCGCGCCCTGCTTTCGGCTGTTCCGTCGCCCGACCCTTCACGGCATGCGAACCGGCAGATACTCAAAGGGGATATCCCAAGTCCCGCCAATCCCCCAAGCGGTTGCGTCTTCCGGACTCGTTGCCCGGTTGCGATTGAAGCCTGTGCGAGCGTCGTGCCGCCACTCAGGGAAGGGGGGAAAGGACACTTCAAGGCCTGCATCCGTGACGATCTCCATTAATCCGGCAAAGCAGGCAAATCATTGGCCATGAAAAACAGGCTCCTGTCGGCGTCTGGGTTGTCCGGCACGGTCCAGACTTCGACGTGGATTTACGTCATTGGGCGTAGCGCATCATCACAAAGAGTTTCTTCCTTCCCGGTGCGATTTGCTGTTCGCTTCCAATTCCGAAGCGGAGCCGCATTCTCGTCTTGTCTCATCGAAGGGCGGACGCGGTGAAGCCTTGAACCATCGATGGCCTGAATGGGGTGTTGATGCACATTAGGAAGGCCAGCGAAGCGAGTGGCGCGCATGAGCTTGCTCTTGAGAAAATCGGTGAAATTGATGGCGCCAGCAGCGTTGGCGCAGATGACCATTGCCTCGATTGTCTTTGGTATAATTACATATGATTACCAAGGAAATTTCCTGAATTCATTGGTTTATACTTCGTTGTGCTTTATTCTGATGCAAGCTGGCTATTTCGCAGGTATCTTCTACATGGTGTGGTCCGAGTTTAAGCGGAAATCACCGTAGGTCGATTCTTTGGGAATGACGGATTTTATCCTGATCGAAGGGTGAGTTATGACGAGCGACATCTGGATATCCATCAGGCTGCGGCTTGAAAGAGAGTGGCGGTTGCTTGATCCGGAGCGGATGACCTCTCCGCTGCTGTTGGAAGGAAACCAGGACGATCACATGCCGGCTTTGCCCAGACGGCGTCTGCGCATCGGAAGGGTCGATTGAGCCTCGACCGTCGGCCCGCCCCGTTGTCGCCGGATGGCGTCAATAGCGGGGAGCAGGGCAATTTCAGCCAAGTCAGCTCGTTTTCCGAGTGATCCTGTTGATCGCCTGACCCTGGTGTTTCCTGATGTGTTCCAGGACAGAATCGCGTGCTGCTACGGAGCCTGCCATGTCTTATCTCAGCAATGCCAAACAGTGGCTGTCTGCGCTATCGGATGGGGATGTTCATGGCATCGCTCATGAAATCAACAAAGACGGAATTTTTTGCGCTCCCGACTTCCTGGCAGCCGAAGATCTCAGCCAGATGCAAAATTTTGTCTCCACCACGATCACGCGCGAGGGCCGCCAGACGATTTCGCTGAAAAGCGATGAGCTCGCGGGATCAGGCCTCGACGACCTCGGCAATTCCCCGGAATTCAAGGCTCTCTTTTCCCGCCTCTATTCCATCGGTCTAGGCCGGCCAGCGCCTGACGTTAAATTCTATCAGATTCTTCGCTGCCTCACGGGTAAAAGCGTCACGGAACATTCCTTGATATTTCACTACGATTCCTACGCGATCACGGCGCTTCTACCGATCGAAATCCCGAAATTCGGCAAGCGCGGCGACTTCTTGATTATCCCCAATACCCGTGGAATCCGATCGAATTACCTCTTCAATCTCGCCGACAAAGCGATCCTCGACAATGCGCTCACCCAGCGGATCCTGCGCAGTCGCGCATCCGGCGGAAAGGGCGTGAAGCATGTGTCGTTGGTTCCCGGCAATCTCTATCTCTTCTGGGGTTACCGCAGCATTCACACGAATGAGCCTGTCGATGAAGGCGCTGTGCGGGCGACGGCGCTGTTCCATTATGCCGATCCACACGCCGACAGTTACCTGAAGCGGCAGCTCGGCCGAGGTTAATCCGATACGTCCCCCGACAACTAGGCCGGGACGACCTCGGCTCCAGGCGATAAGGCGGACTTGTAGACGCTGAGCGTCTCGCGGGCGACGCGCTCGATCGTCAGATTGTTGATATGCAACTGGCTCTTTGCCTTCCACATATCCAGCCGCTCGGGATCCGCCAGCAGGTCGCAGAGAACGGCTGCCAAGGCTTGCGGATCGCGCGGTGGGACAAGGATCCCGGCCTCTCCGAAACCGAGCAGCTGCGGGATGCCATCGACGTCCGCGCCGATCACCGCACAGGCCGCCTCACGCGCTTCCGACAGGACGAGCGGGGCAGGATCGGCATGGGAGGGAAGGACGAAGATGTCGGCGCCTAACATGTAGGGAAACGGTTCGTCGATGGCGCCGACGAATGTGATGGCGCTTGCGCAGCCCGTTTCGCTGGCCAATTGCCGGTAGGCGTCCTCAAAGGGCCCGCCGCCGGCGATATAAAGGTGGCTGTCGGGATATTGCTTGTGCGCCAGGCGGAAGGCTTCCAGGAGGTCGGGTAACCCTTTTCTGGGATGCAGCCCTCCGACGAAAAGTATGCTTGGGTTGTGAAGGGACGCGGGCGTCCTGTCGCGCCCTTCGAACCGTGCTGATCCGATTGTGCCGTTGAGAACGACGCGCAGTTTCGATGCCGCTATGCCGCGTTCCTGCATCGATTTCCCGACGGCATCGCTAACGGCAATCACGCATGTGCCAAGCCCCATCAGCACGGCGCTTTTTTCAAACGCATTGTGAACGGTGGTAATGAGCGGCGTCGACGATAAACGACAGGCAGGAACCGAAAGAACGGCGCTCGTCATCATATGCGCATGCACGATATCCGGCTTCCAGTCACGGACGAGGCGTCGCAGCGCCCAAAGCGACTTGAGCACGGTGAGAGGCTTTCTCTGCTGATCGACGAAAACCGTTTCCACCCTGTTGCATGCAAGCAATCCGCCGAAATCGCCTCCACCGCTTGCCATGCAGACAGTGTGGCCGAGCTTTACCTGAGCGCAGGCAAGGTCGACAGCCGCATGCACATTGCCGTTCAATCGCCGGGTGTGGTTCAGAACATGCATGATCCGCATAGTGGGCTCACGGGGTTGTGGGAGAGGATATCAGAAGCGGCGAGGGTGCCGGCTCCGTCTGGGGAGAAGTCTCGACCGCTCCCGGCGGCTGAGAGACCTTCCGTTCGAATCCGAGAGCGGTTTCCGCATCGAGGGTGGAGACACGGGCTGTCGGCTGGTAGTTGAACCCGCCGTGGCGTCCGTAGGACTGGATTCCAAACGCACGCAGTGCAGCGATGGCTTCATCCGCCTGGCGCGCGGCGTCCCGGCTGTAGACCGGATAGGCATTGGTCAGGACTTGGGCGCCTTCGAGTTTCAGATCCCCTCGAAACAGCCCGTTCGCCGCAACGTGCGCCCGAAAATCCAATTCGGCCATTTCAACCGGGCTGTCCGGTCGGTCGGCAACGACTTCGACGGCGAAATATTCCCGCCCATGGGCCTGGCCGTAGAAGTCGGAATAGACCGTCAAGCGCTTCCATGCACCATCATGCGAGAAATTGTAGATGATCGGCTGCTGAAAGCCACGCTCTCCGCTGAAGCTGAAATAGAGGCTGATGAGGGTGGTGGTATTGAGAACGTGGCGCCGCTCGATGGCACACAGGGCCTGCACCCGTTCGATCGGGATCGTCGAGAACAGCCGGCCTGCGGTAATCACCCGGTCTTCCAGCCTCAATTGAAAGCCGTTCTCCAATCGGTCGATTGCGACTGGTTTGACGCCCAGGGCGAATTGCACCCCTCGGTTCTCCAGGTTTTGTTGAGCGAGCCGGTAAAGGGGCGCAAATCCGGATTTGGGGCGGGCGAGCTGCTTGTTGGTCGGACCCTGGCGTCGGCGACGAAAAAGGCGATGGGCGAGGTTGCCCAGCGAGGCATGTTCGCTGATCCACAGCATCCTTTTTTTTGCCAGATCGATATCGATCTGATCAAGCGCGATCCCGTAAAACCTTCGCATATAGGATTCCAGGCCGGACCGCCGGAGAAGCTCGGCGCCAATCCAGTAGCGTGAAAAGTCTCTTGCGTTACGCATTTCGCGCTGGAACAGCCGCGCATAGAACACCGACCCGAAGATGCGCATCATCCCCTTGGCGCCGGCCCGCAAAATGTCGTCGCGCAGCGAAATCGGATAATCCGTGACCATCTTCTGGGGATTCAACCGTCCCCAGCGAGGCTCGATCGGCACATAGAGAGGGAGGAGTTCGGGAAAATGCGTCAGCAGAGGGGAATCGTCCTGGAAAATCAGGCTTCCGATGTCGAATGTATATCCATTCGTCGACCAGTCCATGTGGTTCCCGCCGATGTGGCCGTATTCATCGACGACCAGGATTTGCTGACATCCCTGGTTGGCCAGCACGGCGGCTGAAACGAGACCGCTAACCCCCGCTCCCAAAACAATGGCATCATACTCCAGATCGGCCGCCTTTTGAGGGGTGGGGAACGTCGCCTCCTGCATGCAGGTCTCCATCGTTTGATCTAGTACTTCCGAGTTATTACAGAACGGGAAATCCAATATATATTGCGTGTGCCTCGTTATTGTTCAAATAAATACCGGAGTGGTGATATTTTTGGCAGATATACTAATTGGTATATAGTAATTTAACTTGAAGGCATTTGTCTATGTCTGTTACACTCTGCCATCGGCACGAATACGTTCTTCTTCGGACGCGTTCGGGGGAAATTTTCTATCAGAGATTTGGATTGGCGCTGGCCCGCCAAGGCGCGCTGGTTCCGGTAATTTGCGAGGGGTATGCTGGATGCCGCGACGGAGCCTCGACGATCTCAATCGGCCCCTTCATTCCATAGAGCTGATTGCGACAGACGTGTTCGATACCCTTTTGTTGCGCAACGGCCTGTCCCGGCGGTCGCGCATCATTGCGGGTGAAAAGATGTTTGCCCGTTTTCTGCAGGGCCAGGGTTCGCCCATGTGCCCCGACGAACTGATCCGGGCCAGGCTGCTTGCCGAAAAGATGGCATATCGTGCCTTGAACATGGGAGGCGGTCGGGGCGAGGTGTGCCTTTGCGATGTCATCAGCCGCCAAGTTGCCATTCTCGGGCTGTCGCGTTCCGTGATAGAGAAGCGGATCGCCATCGAGATTGAAGTCGAAAAGCGGGCGCTTTTTGCGAATGGTGATTTTGCCATGCTGTTGCGGCGCCATCGTCAAGCCGGTGTGAGGGTCGTGGCAATCACCGATACGGGGCTGTCCGGTGAAAAAGTCGGTGAGCTCATCGACCATTTTCACGGCCCGGGCCTCCTGGACGAGATCTATTCAAGCGCGGACCTGAAGGCCAGCAAGCGGCAGGGCGACCTGTTTTCTCTGGTTCTAAAGGCTGAACGCGTGGATGCTTCGCGCGCCCTGCACATCGGTGACGACCTCCTCGCCGATTGCCTCGTCCCAAAGAGCATGGGGATACAGACCATCCATATGCCGAAGAACCGCCTCAAACGGCTCGTTTCACGGGGCAACGGAGCCCTGGCGGAAGGGCTGCGGCAAGTCAAAAGTGGATCGGGCTCCCGCGGGGCCATACCGCCAATCGGCGATCAGGTTCACTTCGGCGAACATGTATTCGGTCCGATCGTCGCAGAATTTTGTCTCTTTTTATGGCTATATGGTCAGCAGGCGAGTTCGGACCGCGATGCGACAATGCTCTTTTGCGCGCGCGGGGGACTTGGCATACGGGAAGCTTTCGAACGCCTCCAGTCCGTGCTCGACCTGCCTCTTTCGTTGAAGCGCGAGAACATCCTGATTTCGCGCCTGATTGCTGCCCGCTCAGCGGTGGCGGCCAGAAGCCCGGCTGTCCTCGACGAACTGGCGCGCGAATTCGAATGCGCAAGTTTCGCCGCCGTTGCCCATGCGCTCGGCAACGGTTCTTATAATCTACCTGACCAGTGGCAGCAGGTTTTCGATGCGAGCCGCTTTTTCGGCATGCTCGATACGACAGCCGGCAGCGCCGTCGCGCAAGACATCGACAGCCAGAATGACTGCTTCAAGATCCATATCGGGCAAATCGCAGGTGATGCCAAACGTATTATTCTCTGCGATACCGGGCTCTACGGCAGCACCCAGAGGCTTCTGTCCGCCGGGCTGCCGGAGCATCGTTTCGAAACGGTGCAGTTTGCGCGATGCAATTACAAGGGGCTTAGCGAAGACCATTTCCCCAATGTGGCTGGTCTCGTGGTGGAGGATCGCTTCTACAATCCCTTCAAGACGAGGACAGTGGTCCTGCGGTACTGGCACATCATCGAGAGCCTTTTCGAGCCGGCCATACCTTCCGTCAAAACGCTCAGCATGGGACATGACGGTATGGTGATCGGCAATTCGGGAGAGATTCGCTTCGGCAGGCTCGATCCGGCCGCTGGCAATCCGCTTCTCACCGGCGCGCTACGCTATATCGATGGCCTCTCCAGCGGCGCTCAGGTTTTAGGCGATGCGGATCGGGCCTGGCTGAGACTTAAGCAAGCGATCATAAACCCGTCCAAGGCGGATGTGATCGCCTTGGGTGTCGCTCCCCGATCGGTTGATTTCGGGCGAGGTGAGTTCATAGCGACTGTCGCGCCGGCGACACGGGCCGGAATGGCGCGCAAGTTGATGGCCGTGAAATCTCAGCTGTGGCGCGAAGGAGCGATTGCGCAGGAGTTTCCGCGGTTGAAGCCAGCCTTGCTCCGCGCCGTTGGAATGGCGCATGTCCTTCGAGGCTTCTCGGCCAAACTGAACCGTTGAAGAGCATTCGAGGACAATACCAACGACGGAAAAGAAGCCGGCCTCCTCGTTCGTGGAGCCCGGCGGTGAGACAGGGGCGTGGTGAAGAATGCTTGCGTTCGCAGCTCTCAAAGGAGCCAGTTGGCTCGTCTTTTCCCGCTTTGTCGGGCGGTTTATCGACTTTTTCAACGTACTCATTCTCGCCCGCCTGTTGTCCCCGACGGATTTTGGACTGGCGGCACTCGCAATGGCGCTGGTCGTCGTCATCGATACGGTTCTGGAGGTTCCGGTCACCCAGGCACTGGTGCGACTGCCGGTGCTCGATAAGAGCCACCTTGATACCGGCTTCACACTCGGCGTGTTGAGAAGTTCGGCGATCGCCGCGATCTTCCTTGTTGGGACCTGGCCGTATTCTCTGGTCAATGGAAATCCATTGCTCGTCCCGGTGATCGCCGCCATGGCGCTCGGCCCTATCGCGAAGGGATTCATGAGCCCCGCCATGGTGCATTTTGCCCGCGCGCTCGAATTCCGCCCGACATTCGCGATCGAAACGATCAGCAAGCTCTGCGCTTTTGCGGCCGCTGTCATCACCGTGGTTGCCGGAGGCGGCTATTGGGCGATCGTCGTCAATTTCGTGACCACCGCATTTGTCGCCACCGTCGCCTCTTATGCCGTGGCCCCTTACAGACCAGAGTTCTCGCTGAAGCGGCTCCCGGATTTTGCCGGCTTTATCGGCTGGTTCAGTTCGGCGCAATTGGTGTCCGCCTTGAATTGGCAGTTTGATCGTTTCCTGATCGGCTCTGCCGGAAACAGCGCCATGCTCGGCCGCTACGCCGTTGCAAGTGACATCGCCGTCATCCCGACCCAGAGCATAATCGGTCCGGCGCTGCAGCCGGTCATGGCAGCTTTTTCGCAGATTAGTTCGAATGCAGACCGAATGAGGACGGCCTTCCTCAAGGCAAGTCGTTTCGCGATGCTGATTTCGCTTCCCGTTTGCGTCGGCCTCTCCCTGACGGCAGATCTCGTGACCGCTATCCTGCTCGGAGCGCAATGGAGCGACGCGGCTCCCTATCTCAGCCTGCTCGCCCTTTCAGTCATTCCGATACCGTATTTCCAGACGCTTTATTCGGCGAGCCTCGCTCTCGATCGACCCTCCGTCATTTTCAGGCTCAATACGGTCGACCTGTGCTTCCGGGTCGTTCTGATCTCCATTGGCTTCTATCTGTTCGCCGCCCATGGAGCGAGCATTGCCCGAATTCTGGTCGCTTCCGTCATGGCTGTTTTCTACATTGCCGAGGCACGGCGGCTGTTCGGGCTGGGGCCATGGCAGCAGATCCGGAACCTTTGGAAAGTACTGGCTTCCGCTACCGTCATGGCAATCGTCGTCATCTGGTTGCGAACGGGAATGCCGGCCTCCGGTCTGCCCGTTGTGATACAGCTTGTCGCGGTAGCGGGCGCGGGCGCAGCCACTTATATCGCGACACTGTTCGGGCTGGGCATGCGGATTGCCCTCGCATCCGGAAGACCTGACCTGGTCGATCGCTAATCCGCTCAGGTCAGTGCTCGAATGAGCCCGCGCGTCGAGCGGGTCCCGGCGCCCAGACGATAGGCAAGCGCCTTTCGGGCGCGATCTCTGGGAAGCAGACTGACGGCCGTGAAGAACAGTGTCATGGAAACCTTCATCCGCAGCGGGTTTTTGTCCCGCCACAGTCGCCCAACAAGTCCAGACAGGCTGGCGAAGGAAATCCGTTCGCCCTCCGCCACGGCTAGATAAAAGCGCCGCTCGCGATAGAAATAGGCGTGCTCGGTGGATACGAGACCGGACCGATAGCCATAGCCTGGCAGGATCCGGCGCAGATGCTCAGTCCTGGCGACGAATCTCTGAAGATCCCGATGCAAAGCCTGCGTATTCAATTCGTCACCGAAGCCGGAATCGTTGCGGTCATGGACCCGGTAAAGACCGAGCGGCTGCGGCAGGCTCACCACGTCGCCGATGAATGGAGCCGCGAACAGGATAATGCCATCGACTGCCCTGTCATAGTCGGCGTCCTTCAGGAGCTCGCACACGTCGCGTCTAAAGACGTTGCCCGAGGTCGGGGGCGTCGCGTAGACACCGGTGCGTAAAACGCGCCCGGCCAGTTCACGCCCTCTGAACGCCTGGAGTTCGGGTATCGGGCCGCTGATGACATTGCCGTCGCCATCGATCCGCTTCAACGGAAACTGAAGTTTCGCAACGCCGTCGTCCAGGTTGCCGATGATCACTTCCAATGCTTCGGGAAGGAGCTCATCATCGGCATCGAGGAATAGGACGAAGGGTGCCTGTGTCTGCTCAAGGCCAAAAAGACAGGCCTTGCGTTGACCGCCATTTGCAAGCCGAAACGCACGCACTCCCAATCCGCGGATCACCTCCCACGAACCATCGGTGGAACCATCATCGATCACGAGAATCTGGCACTGCCTACACTTTTGCGAAAGGACGCTTTCAACCGCGCGCCGGATGAATTGCGAATAGTTGAAGCAGGTGATGATGATCGCGAGCTTGCAGATACTGCCTTCCGGATCATCCGCGGATCGGTAAGCTTCGAAGGAATCCTGCACTTGTGGAGGCGGTTCTCGGGAAACCACGGGGTCTGCGGTCATGACCTGACCCTGTTGACTACAGTGCCGATCACCGGCGCGCCAGCGCGCCGCAGCTGATTGTGAACGTCCTTCACCTCGTCAATCGTCGTGCGTCCACTTTTTGCGACGATCAAGACGGCATCGGCATGAAATGCCAGTGCCAGCGCATCCAGGGAGTTATCAAGGGCCGGAAGATCGAAGATGACATCTCCCTTCAATCGAGCAGTTTCCAGAATCCGCAACACGCTGGAATGACGGAAATCTGCAAAAATGTTGATATGCGGCTCTATCGAGTGGATCGGCAGAGTGGCAATGCCATCGAGATTGCCGAACGACAGCTGATCCGCCTTCAGACCTGAGATTGCGACGTCGGCCAGGGAAGTTGAAGAACTGGATGTCTCTTCGACCATGGACGGTAGCCCCGAATAGAAGAACGTCACATGGTGGCCGCTTCGGCTCAGAAGCTGCGCCATGCTGAGAGACAGGGTCGAAACGCCGGTCGCAGCGGTGGCCCCGATAAACGCGATCACGATGTTTCTTTCCCGCCGTTGTGATGCGCAAGCGACATCGACGGAGGTTTTCAAGTCACGAATGACGCTGGCGTATCGTTGAAGCGCCGGGCTATCGAAACGCCACCCGATGCCTGCCGTTTTTCCGGTGTCCGGAACCATCGCCAAGCATGGAATGCCAGATTCCTGCGAGAGTTCCTTCGCATCGCGTACCCGGCGATCAAAGGCCACGTTGATGGCTATGGTCGACATACCGATCAGGAACCCCAACAGCCCACCCAATGCGGCGATCAGTGTCTTGCGCGGGCCGGAGGGATCGAGTGGCGGAAGTGCGGCGCCGATGATCCGGGCATCGGCATCCGGTGTGGCCACCGCCGGCAACGTGCCGTTCCTCATTGCCTCCCGGGCAGCATTGACCTGGATAGCCAGCGCGTCCAGTCGTCCTTGCAGCGTGTCCGTGCCAGCTCGGGCCATTTGTTCTTTTGAGGCAATCGATTGCAGGATGTATCCCGACACCATGGCGTTTGCGACGCGGGCAGGGAGGTTCTGATTGTATGACCAGAATTCGATTTCGACGACGTAAGATTGCCCCACCCGCCGCGCGCTCAGCCGTTTGACGAAATTCGCAAAAGCAATGCGGCGTGCGTTTTCGCGGGGATCTGCGGTCGGATCCAGTGAATCCTCGGCCCGCCTCGACGTCTTCCCAAGCGTCGTCAACCCATTGTCCACGAGCGTCGACATCGTGTCCTGCACCTGAACCGCCAGGCCGCTGAATTCCTTGGGCGGCCGGGGGCCGAGTTCGGCGTCGCCTTGAAGGACAAGGCTTTCGAACACGGCGGATAGAAGCCGCTCCGAACGAATGATCTGCAATTCGCTCTCGGCGCTGTTCAGGTCCAGGTTCTGCTGCCCGCTGATGTCGCGGCCGGCGGAAGCAAATTGCCGCGGCTCCAGCAGAAGCGTTGCCGTGGCATTGTACACCCGGGGAAGAGAGTTCGCATAAAGAAAGGCGAGCAGGAACCCCGCCGCCGTACACGCGATAAGCCGTATCTTGTTACGCCACGCAAGCGCGATCATCAGGCGCAACAGCGCGAGTGGGCCCTCGCCGGCATCGCTCATCGGTTCGCGATCCATGCGCCACAGACGGGAAGCGTCCTCCAGAGGGCCGGGCCTGTTGAAAGTCATTTGGCCTTTCCTCCGGTCCGCAGCGCAAGAGCGTCGAAAACTGGCAATCGAGCAGCACGCTCAGGCTCCAGGCGTCCCCGCAAAACATCGGCAAAGCCCATGAGATTGCCTTTGACCCTCCCGCGTCGATCGATAAACGGTTCCGCCCATAGCAGCCGGCCGAAATTGCTGGCGATGTTGCGCAGAACCTGGTCGGCGACCTGCGCAAGCGTCATGGTGCCCTTGCGCATCATGTAAAGCGGGTTGACGATCTGAGAATATCCCAGCCGCTCACCGCTCACGCGGCCGCTCTTGACGCCCATATGTACGCCACAGGCCTCGTCCGATTTGACGAAGCGTCCACCCTGCCTGGCAAGTGCGGTCGCGAAGTCACGATCCTCCAGCCAGCCGTACAGGACCAGCCGTTCGTCGAACCTTGCGTCGCCGATGGCCGACATGCGGAAGGCCATGTTGCAGCCATAGGGACTGTAGGGTTCATGCCACCTCGAACCAGGGGGCGGTGCGCGATCCAGAAGGCGAAGGGCCTCATCGAAGGGGATGCCGGGGCCTTTGATTCCGTCGGCGATCACGTGCCCCGTCAGCCCGACGAGGCGGCTTTCATCGCGAAACGCGCAAAGGGCGGACGCCAGCCAATTCCTATGGGCGACGAAATCGTCGTCGAAAAAGACGACCACGTCCGTTCCGGCGGGCAGGTTGGCGAGCGCTCGGTTGCGTTGGGCCGCAAGGCCGGCCTTTCCGGTGACGATCGTCACTTTGGGATCGGAGACCAGGTCGCCGACGTCGGACGTATCGACGCAGGACACCACCAGCGTATCCGGTCGAACCGTCTGGGTTGCGAGAAGATGGCGCACCGTCGCGCTGACGATGGCCGGGCGACCGCGCGTGGCGATGACAACCGCCAGGCTGAGTTCCGTCGAATTGGAGGATTTACGGAGAACGAGGCTTTTCGTAGGGTCTTCGAGCAGTTCCCGATAACCCGCTGCGGTGTTCGCCCAGGAGAAGTTGCGCACCTGCTCCAAGCCCCGGCCGCGCAACTCGCCTTTGAGCAGATCCGAGCCCTTCAGGGCGGCGATATGTCTGATCCACGCCTCCGGCTGGAAGGGAGAGGCCATCAGCGCCGCCGAACCGCATACTTCGGGCATGCTTGCGCAGTCGGACGCTACGACGGGGCAACCCAAGGCCATGGCTTCGACAATCGGCAGCCCAAAACCCTCGGTGATGGAGGGGAACGCCAGACAGAGTGCTTGCTTCAGGAAATAGGCAAGGTCGTCGTCCGACACCCGCCCCACGAGGAGGAGGTTCGGCCGTTTTTCGAGAAGGTCGGAGGCAAAAATGCCGGCGCTTCCGCCGGCGACGACGATGTCGATATCCAGGTCGTCAAGAGCCGCCGCAGCCTTCATCAGCAAGCCAAGGTTTTTGTGCGGGGCACGGGAGGCGAGCGCCAGAACGAACTGGCGGCCCCTTGCGCTTATGGCACTGACGATTTGCGGGGCGACCCTCGCCAGCCCGGCGTCCCACTCGAGAGCGTGTTCATGGCCATTGGGAAGGACGGCAATGTCCTGCTGCCGGACAGGCAGGTAGCGGGCAAGTTGCCGCGCTGATGCGTGGGAGACCGTGGCGATGCGAGCGGACCGTCGAACCAGAAGCGGATGCAGCCGGGAATAGGCCATACGGAAGGCGCGGCCATAACTTTCCGGGGCGGCGAAAATGTTGGCGTCATGGATGCAGACGATCTGATCCTTCTTGAGAACGGGTGCCGAATTGCAAAGATTGAGCAGCGGCCCCCGGCAAGTCCGGGCAAGCACGGCCTGCTCCCACGCGTGCCCGCCGAAGCCACCGGAGGTGACCAGCGGAAGTTGGGCAAAACCCGGGTCCAGCGTGCCGACGGGCGCGATTATCGGCAGGCGCTCGTCATGACTGAAGGTGCGGTCGAGAGCCTTGACGACATTCATCGCATAACGTTGAACGCCGGTCGCACTTTGCGTCAGGAACCGCCCGTTGATGGCGCAGTGCTCGATTGAGCTCACGGCTGCCCTCCATCATGGTTCGCGCGGAAGGAGGGCGCTATGTCCAAAGACCAAGGGCGGTGGACGAGGGAGCCCCGCCCATCTACAAATTTTCCGGTTTGCGAAAAACGAGGCCGCAGCGAGAAGCAGATGGCGGTCTCTTTTTGCTGAAAGTTTATGCTTACGATCTCAAAACTGGCTTGCAAGATGTGCTGATCCCTCGATGCTATTGCATTGCGTCTGCCGTATGCGCTCGATCCCGCGGAACGTCCGCCGTGTCTTAACCGCCCCCGCGGGATCGGGTAATTGATCAATAGCTGCCGTGTGCGCGCAGGACCGCCGGGACGGTCTTGGCCATGATGACGATATCCCCCCAGATGCTTTGTTCCCGGACATAACGCATGTCGAGTTCGACGCGTGCGTTGTAACTGATGTCGTTGCGGCCGCTGATCTGCCAAAGCCCAGTCAGGCCCGGCCGAACCCGGATGTAATCCACGAAGTGGCGACCATAGAACTCCGCCTCGCTCGGTACGATCGGGCGAGGGCCGACGACGCTCATCTGCCCCAATACGACGTTCAGGAGCTGTGGTATCTCATCCGCACTGCTCTTGCGCAGCAAGGCGCCGAGCGGCGTAATCCTGGGATCGTTCTTCAGTTTGCGCGTGGCGGCCCATTCCGCCCCGTCCGATGGATTGGCGGAGAGATGCCGAAGCAGAGCCTCGTCGGCATTGGGGACCATTGTCCTGAACTTGAGACAGGGGAACATCACCCCATTCTTGCCAATCCGGCGGTGCCCAACGAAGATCGGGCGACCCTGAACGGCATAAAGCAGGGCGATCAGCATCACGATCATCGGCATGAGAACGATAAGGGCGATAAGGGAAATGACCGTGTCGAGAGCCCGTTTCAGATAGACTGAGAGGCGATGAGAGGCCTCGTTTCCGATCCTCGGGAAAGCGAATTGTTCGGGTGCCTGAAGATGCGTGCCGTTCATCGCATTCAAATTACCACTGACATTCATGTCATTCATCTGCGGGCTCCGTACTCTAGGAAAAAGACGAAAGGGTATGGGCAGACAATCTATAGCGGCATCCACACCACGTTAGCTCTTGGTATTTCATTTGACAATACTTTTATTGCGGCGCACTATTTAGGCAATCATGGAATGTATCGTAATATTTACCGATATATGTGCGAATTAAACTGCACATTCTGGGGTAGATAATTATATTTACTTCTTTCGATCTAGAGCGTGAGCCAAATTGCTGCAATGGCTAAAGAACTTGGCCTATTGCTCGGTCATTGGGGAGACTTCATGCGGGTGGCAATCATCCATTACTGGTTGGTCGGGATGCGGGGCGGTGAAAAGGTCCTGGAGGCGCTCTGCCGGATTTATCCGGGCGCCGATATCTACACCCATGTGTATGATCCTGCTGTAATTTCAGCAGAAATCCGGAAGCATCGCATCCAGACGACCTTCATCGATTCCTTGCCCTATGCGAAGCGGATGTACAAAAAATATCTGCCGCTGATGCCCATGGCCTTGGAGCAGCTGGACCTCAGCGGGTATGACCTCGTCATTAGTAGCGAGTCGGGACCCTCAAAAGGAGTAATACCTACCTCGCCGGCTATCCATATTTGTTACTGTCATTCGCCGATGCGATACATTTGGAACATGTACAATAAGTACTATGAAACCTCCGGCAGGTTGACGCGAATGATGATGCCGCCGCTGGCCCATTATTTGCGGACCTGGGATGTCGCGGCGGCCAGCCGTGTCGATCAATTCATCGCCAATTCCACGACGGTGGCGCAGCGGGTGAAGAGCTACTACCGCAGGGATGCGCAGATCATCCATCCGCCCGTCGATACCCAGGCTTTTCGACCGGTCGCCACCTGCGACCTCGAGGATTATTATCTGATGGCCGGGGAACTGGTGAGTTACAAACGCCCGGATCTTGCCGTGGAAGCGTTCAACCAGATGAAGGCGAAGCTGGTGGTCATCGGCGGCGGCGAAATGCTGGCTCGCCTGCGCAAGATCGCCGGGCCGACCGTGACGATCATGGGTGCCCAGCCATTCGATGTCCTTCAGCACCACTACGCACGCTGCAGGGCACTGGTATTTCCGGGCGAGGAAGATTTCGGCATCGTGCCTGTTGAAGCGATGGCAAGCGGTCGCCCTGTCATCGCCTATGGACGGGGCGGAGCGACAGAAACCGTCGTCGCCGGCAAGACCGGTGTATTTTTCCCCATCCAGTCGGTCGAGGCAGTCATCGATGCCGTGGAGCGTCTCGATAAAATGGATCTCAATCCCGCCGATGCCGTGGCGCGGGCGCAGGATTTCAGGACGTCGGTTTTCATCGACAAGTTCAGGTCCTACGCCAATCATCTCACCGGGCAGGGGCCGATCTGGGATGACGTGCGAATAGCGTAAGCCAACTGGAGAAACAGGAGTGACCGGATGCAGCAACTGAGTTTCTTGCAGTGCCCGTTTGCGACGGATGTCAGTGCATCAGCCGCACCAACCTCCCGGCTCTGTTACTTGGCCAAGCTTCTCCTGGTGCTGATGGCCTGGTTTACGGTTTTTTCCCCGGGCATTCCGGCAAGTGCGGCCGATTACACACTCGGGCCGCAGGACGTTCTTAAAATTCGGGTTTTCGAATGGCGGCCGAATGCCGGAGTGGCGTTCGAATGGGTGCCGTTGACCGGTGAATTCGCCGTTTCCGCCGCAGGCACGTTGTCGCTTCCGATCATCGGCACCGTTTCGGTCGCCGGCAAGACGCTGGATGACGTATCAGGCTTGATCGGGGAGCAGCTTCAGAAACAGGTCGGCTTGCAGAAGCGGCCCAATGCTTCCGTGGAGGTCTCAGTCTATCGGCCATTCTTCGTCACCGGCCTGGTGTCCAAGCCGGGGAAATACGGCTACGTTCCCGGCCTGACGGTGATCCAGGCAATCAGCATGGCTGGCGGGCTTGGGCAGGGAGATCCTGAAATGCTCGCTCTTCAGCGCGATGCGCTGGTTAGTCATGGAGACCTCGGCCAACTGGAATTCGAACATTATGGCCTTCTGGCGCGTCAAGCGCGTGTCGAGGCGCTTTTGGCCGGCGCGACCACGGTCTCGTTCCCGCAAGATCTGACATCGCAAGCCTCCCGACCGGCACTGGCGCGCGTGATGCAGGATGAGCAGGCATTGTTCGAGACCCGGCAGCATCTGATGAACACGGAGCTCGACAGGCTCGGCCAGGCCAAGATTCTGGCGACGAACCAGCTCGAAACCCTGCGGCTCAAGGAAAGCTCGCTCGCCAGGCAGACCGAAATGGCGGCAAAGGATCTGAATGCCATCAACAAGATGGTATCCCAAGGTTTGACGGTATCGTCTCGGCAGCTTGGCGCAAACCAAAGCGTCGCGGATCTCGAAAGCCGCAGCCTGGATGTCTCGCTTGCAATTCTCAAGACGCAGCAGGATATCGCCAAGCTCGATCAGGAAATGGGCGATTTTCGCCAGAAATACAGAGGTGACGCGCTGACCGAGGCCGTGGATCTGCGCGATCGATTGGCGGCCAACTCCGAAAAGGCGAAAACGGCGCGTGCGCTTCTGGCAAACATCGAGTTGCGCGCTCCCGCCGCCCTTGCCGCGCTGGAAACCGACGGCGAGCCGGCGTTTGTCATCAAGGTCAATCGGACAATCAATGGAGCGATGCAGACCCTGGTCGTCAGTGACAATGACGAGGTAGGCCCCGGCGACGTCGTGCGGGTGGAAAGACGAGCGAGAGATACTCGGCCAAAGAATTTCTAGACCGCAGCCGGAGCTGATAGCACAAAATCGCCGTCCGGCCCGAAGCTGGAAGCTAGCCGATTCCCGCTTGCTAGGGACATTCAGCACATGTTAGAATAAAATTCTCAAATACCGGAGACGAAACTGGTCAAAGGACGCTGATGACTTGGGACTTGGTCATTGCATTCATCGTCGGCTTGCTTTGCGCAGCCCGATTGCCAATTTTGATCTTCACGCTTGTCGTTCTGGCAGTCGTCATCATTCTGGCGACAGCCGCAATTGTCCTCGATTATTCGGTATCCGATGCGCTGACCTGGGCGTTCCTGGTGGCAGTGGCGCTTGAGGCGGGTTGTGTCGCCATGAATGGAATCTTCTATCTTCTCTATGTCCGGAGACGGGTAAACGAGCGGGAGCAATCCTCTTTGGGCGTGAATTCGAAATACTCCGGAGAATGAGAAGCTCAAGACCCGGCATTTGAGTGCAGTCACGCGGCGCTTCGTCACCCGGCTTCTCTATTTTCGACGCCCTTTTCGAGGGCGGAAAGCGCAAGCCGTTGGGCCTCTGCCATGCCGTAACGAAAGCGATAGCCGGCCTCCTTCAGGCGCTGGTTGGAAAAGCGCATTCGCCACAGAGGGTTTCTCAAAGGCAGGGTTCTGAATCTCAGGAAATCGTGAAGCCAGTCGGCGACTGCCGGTATCGGCACGCTTCTGTAGCGTCGGTCATGGCTGACGGCGAAAGCCTTTCGCATAAAATCGATATGCCGTGGGTCGGGGCAATCGTCCTCCGCGAGGTTATAGACCTCGACCTGACCCGGCTGGCCGTGTCCCGCCAGGCTACGCACGATAAGCCAGATCATCGCATCGGAGACGTCGCGAACATAGATGTGATGCGCATGGCGGTGGGCGCCGAGCAGTCGCTTGATCGGGTTCCAGTCACGGATGCCGATGATCTGGTTGATGTCGACGACCACGGCAGGCCGCACGATCGTAAAGCGGGTCTGTCTTGCAACGGCGCGCAATGCAAGCTCGCCTGCCAGTTTGGTCCGCCCATACATCCGGACATAATCGAGAGCCCAGTATTGCGAGGGGATATCCCGATCGGCGGTCAACACCGGCGACGCCTCGTCGATCAGGCGCTTTCGTCCACTCCCGTAAACCGAAACGGTGCTGGCATAACAGAAGGCGGCAATACCCTGACGCTCGCAGGCTTGCGCAAGTTGTCGGGTGGCCTCCACATTGACCCGCTGCATACGCTCCATCTTGCCGAGCTCGGCCGCAAGGTGCAGAACCGCGCAGCAGCCCTTGACGAGCCCGTCCCAATTGTCATCCGTCATGAAGTCGAACCGCCGCCACTCCAGGAGATCGTCAACCTCGCCCCTATCCGTCGCCAATGGTTTCGATGTGGTGGCACGTACGGCATAACCGCGTTCAATCAGATCCGTGACGACGATCCTGCCGATCCTGCCGGTCGCGCCAGTCACCAGAACTGGCTTTGCCTTAAGCAAATCTGGCATCGGCCGCCACCGGAACTGGTTCTCGATATGTGTGCTTCATCTTGATGTGATCGGCGAGGCGAACAGCCAGTGCGACGATCATCTGGGTGGGATTGCAGTGCCCGGCCGTTGGGAAGACAGAACTGCCCTGCACGAAGAGACCGCTGACGCCATGTACTTCGCAGTTGGCGTCGACGACGCCATGCCTGGGCTCTATGGACATGCGCGTTGTTCCGGTCGGATGAGCGACATCGACGAATGTCGAGGGAATTTCGGCGCCGTCCTTGACCCATTCCTCCAGCTTCGGCGCGGGCAGCCCGGCCTTCGGCAGTTCCTGGACAGCTAATTCCGCCATTCTGCGCATCGTGCGGGACTCGTCGCTGTGGCTGCGCCAGTCCACCCGCGGCAAGCGCATGCCCAGCCGATCGCGTCGTCCCGACAAGGTCACGCGGCTATCGGGATTGGGCACCTGCTCGCACATGCATTGCAGGTCGAGTTCGGTCAGCTTGCGCGGGACCCCATTCTTCGCCCCCAGAAAGTCCTTCAACCCCCTGACGAGCAAATTGCTGTTTACAATGATATTGAACAGGTCCTGCGGCAGTTTCGGGGTGCGCCCCGCCACGCGTCGCAAGGCATCCCAGGGATCATCCTTTGCCAACACCTCGCCGAGCCAGCCGGCGCAGTTGAGCAGCTGTTCGCGCCGTTGGATATCGGGACTCAGCCGAAATCCGGCGCGAAAGAAATGGCGACTGACATTGTATCGGCCAAAGCGTTTTTGAAGAACATCGGAACCCGGCAGCGAAAAGGTCGCCACCGAACCCCTGAGATGGTCCATGAGATAGCGTCCCACCTGGTCATGGTCGTTTCCCACTCCATGAGGTTTCGTCTCGTCGGAGTTCATCAGTATGCGGGCGTTTTCTATGCCTCCGCAGCACAGGATCACGATGGATGCGGTCAATACCTGCTGGCTGCCATCGGCCGCCGCAAATCGCACGCCGCGCACGGCATCCCCCGACGCCGATACCTGGACGCTCTGCACGGTCGCCCCGGTAACGAGTGTGACATTGGGGCCGATCCGCTTGGCCACATGACGACCGAAGCGCATATATTCATAAGGGTAAGCTTCTTCCGTGTCCCGGCTGAACTGCCAGAAGAAAGGGATCAGGATTGCCGGATCGAGGTCCGGTGCCGGCCGCTGGCGGTTGGCAATCACCCAGAACCGTTCATCATTGTAGCCATTGCCGAGAGCCAGGCCGAGATGGGAGGCAGTGCGCGCCAGATAAGGTTCGAGGTCCGCGCCATCGATCGGCCAGCCGGAATACGGAACCCAGGGACGCTCTTGATAATCGATGGCGTCGAAGGGGCCGCAACGTCCACCCCAGGTGTGGGAGCTTCCGCCAACGATACGATTGCGAACGGACCACTGGTCACCCGCCCGCGGACGACCGACATTGTCGATCTCGTCAAGCGCATCCATCAGGGGATCACGGGCCATGCCGCCGCTCTCCAGAAGAGTGACGCGCAGGTTCGTATTCGACAATTCCTGCGCAAGCGTCGTGCCGGCAGGTCCTGACCCGACAATGCAGATGTTGCAGGCTGGTAGCGGAAGTACAGTTTTCCCCGAAATCGCGTTTAATTCGATGACGGACATCCAGAAAACCTTTGCTGTTGCAATCTCATCGACATTGTATCAATGTTATTGCGCTAGGCGGTGAAGAATTTCTTTGTATTCCGCCAGTTTTAACTTAATGTTTCAGCAGGGATGTTTCCGACGTTTTTTTGTAGGGGATTTTCCTTACTATACATGGTCTTCGGAAAATTCAAAGAGGTTAGGTATATGCAAATAGCAACCATGCCCTACTCCGAAAGACTTAGTGCCCATACACCTTTGAAGATCCTCTACGTCCAACCGGGTACGAGCGCTTTCGCCGGTATCGAAAGGGTCGTGGATACGATCTGCTCCGGCCTGACGGATCAGTACGGGAGCGACTTCGAAGTGGACGTCCTCTACACGTCGGTTCACAAAAATCGCCCGGAGGGCAGGAACTACACGATTATCGACCGCGTGGCTTCGAGCCGGATCGAGCTGATGCGCAACTTCCGGAAGGTCATTGCGAGCAAGGATTATGACCTTATCGTCGTGCCGCAGATCGAGCCGACGGTGATCTGCATGGCCTCCTGCATCGGCATCCGGCGCCGGTTTGCCGTCCATCTTCACGGCAATCCGAAGCTGGAGCGCAGCCATATCAAAGCCAAGATACTCTTCCTGTTGATGAAGACACTTTTCCTGCCGAAGATCGCCTCGGTTTTCGGAACCTCGCCGCGGCAGCTCACCTCATTCAATGCGATGTTCAAGAGCAAGCGGCCGCATTATTGGGTGCCGAACCCGGTGCGAAAGTTTGACCTTTCCGATGCCGGCCAAGCACGCGTCGACGATAACGTCACGTTCATCAATATCGGTCGCTTCTCCTTTCAGAAAGGCCAGGACATTCTTTTGGCCGCGTTTTCCGAGCTGAGGAAAAAACGCAGCAATGTCCTGCTGAAAATCGTCGGTTATGGAGACGGGGAGGCGGCCCTGCGCGCCGAGATCGACCGTCGCGGCCTCGCGGACGTGGTAAGCCTGGAGCATCATCCCGAAAATCCCCAGCCCGCGCTGGCGGCAAGTGACGTCTACGTCTCCACGTCCCGATGGGAGGGATGGTCGCTGGCAATCTGTGAAGCCTTGCGGTTCGGCCTGCCGGTCATCGCGACGGATTGCGAATTCGGCCCGAGCGACATCCTCGTCGACAGCAGGCTTGGCCTGCTCGTGCCGGTGGATCGTCTCGAGGAGCTCGTGAACGCGATGATCTATTATTGCGACAATCTGCGTGCCGAGCAGGCCCATGCCAGCTTCCGGCAGGAGTTCATTGACTGTTACAGCCCGGAGCGGGTGCTTGAGGTGCATGCCAACGCGTTGCGGAGTGCGGCAGCGGCATAGATCTCTGTAGGCCTGCCTGAATGAAACGACGTGAGGTGGATCATGACGACGTTATTGTCCCGCCGCTCATTCGCGGTCGGCGCCCTGGCCTCGGCGGGCCTCGCCGGCGGTCTCGTTTGGCGGTCGGCGGCATCTGCGCGCCTGGAAGACCCGACCAGCGGGCGAGCCTTGATATTTGAGGACAATTTCACCAGGCTCGATTGGTCGACCTGGAGCGCCGGTCCGAAGCCGACGACCTCCGATCCGGGCTTTTACGGCCGTTCGGCTTTCGCGAGAGATCGCGGCGAAGAGGGCTTCAACCCCTATGCGATCGTCGACGACCCGAACGCGAGCGACGGCAAGGCGTTGGAAGTGGCCGCAAAACACATCGGACAGCCGATGAAGGTCCCCAATTATTACGGCAACGACCTCGCCGAATTTCAGTGGGTATCGGGCAATATTCAGACGGCCAAGCGCGACGGCACGGTCCTCAAAGGCTGGCGGCGCGGCTATTTCGAGGCGCGGATGCTGTTTCCGAGACACCCGCTGAGCTGGCCGGCTTTCTGGATGATGAACGGACGCAGCATCCTTCGTCCTCAGACGAGCATCGAAATCGACGTCGTCGAGCACAAGGGCTGGGAGCCGACGCTCTACGGGGCCTATCTGCACGAATGGGGGCAACCCGGCGAGCATAATGAAGGAACCGGCGTGCCCACTCCAATCGACATGACCGCCGGTTATTGCCGATACGGGGTGCTGGTCACCGACACCGAATGCACGATCTATTTCGAGCGGCAGCCCATCGTTGATACCAAGACCGGAATGCCGGCGGTCTGGACGATCAACCGCTCCGCGCAACTCGACGCCGATCAGGACGTGTTCTGGCCGGTCCTCACGCTTGCCTTGCGTTCCGATGTCCCTTATCCGCAGCCGCTCTTGCCCGCGGACACGCTCACCCGCATGCGGGTCGATTATTTCCGGGTCTATGCCTGACGGACAAGCTTTCGGTGCGCAATCAACTCACCTTTGCCGTCATGTAGCGGGTCGCCGGAGCGGTCAGCGTTTCGCCATCCGGCTCGGCGCTCGAAAGGCCAGCCAGGATGAAGAACACAAGGCCGAGATCGACGGTCGGTCCCGCAACCATGGCCCCGATCATCAGGCAGGCGCAGCCGTTGCGCGCGGCAAGCCGGATATCCGAGGTGAAGGTGCGCGGCGTCCCGCGCCGTTTCGAGAATGCCGAAATCGCAAAGAGCGAAAACATGATCGTTCCGGGTATTCCCACATTGGAGAGCAGAGCGAACAGGAAGCTCGACGTGCGGGAGGTACCGAGGCCAACCCCGAGACCGTAGGAATCGAGAAAATTCTGGTATCCATAGGTGTTCCAGGAGCCGCGTTCGACCGCGGAAGACGAGGTGGACTTGCTGAAGATGAGCAGGTCAAAATAGTCGTAGAGCTGCCGGAAAAGCGCATCGTTGAGGGCAATCACCAATGCGACGAGACAAATCAGCGGCAGTGCAAACAACACGACCGCCGAACTGTTCCGGGTTCCGGATTGCCCGCCGGAACGGAAGAAGGCGGTGATATACAGGATCACGAAACATAGCGGCAAAGCCAACAGGCCCGCCGACGACGTAGACCGTATCACCAGCAGGGTCGTGACAAGGAAAAGGGCGCCGCTCCATCTCAGGTCGCGCCCGCAGAGCCACAGCGTGCCGGTAAACCCGACTGAGGCGAGGCTGATGCCGGCAAATGCCGACGCTTCCGGCCATGAGCCGACGATACGCTTGACACCGGCGACGACGTCATCGTCGTGAAATGTGTATTGGGCGTTGCGGATGTAGAGAAAGACGTCCTGAGCCCCCGTGCCATAGGTCGCGATGTCGAGCAGAGCAAAGAAGGCATTCGCGCCGGCGAATACCAGAACCCCGACGGTAATCGCCCTGAAGCCGGCCATGGTGGATCCGATTGCCAGGATCAGGACATAGGCAAGAAGATCTGCGGAAACGTAGACCGCCTGGGTAAAATTGCTGGAGACCGGCCCCAAAGGCACAGTGCGGCCGGTGGATGGATATTCGGAAACGCCGAGCGGGATGATGTCCGTCATGCGGGCAAACAGGCGCGGTGCGAAAAAACCCAACACTGTTCCGTAGATCAGCAGACACGCCAGCCAGAACCCGGGCTTGGGGAAGGACAGTGCCTTGAGCGCGATGTTGAACTTGTCTCGATAGGTCAGGACGCTGAGGGCAAGGAATGCGAGAAAAAGATGCGCCGGCTGGATGTTTGCGGATCCGATCAGGATCGCGGCTGCAGCACCGAAAACGGAAAGGCCGATGAACACGACGATGCTCGCATGGTATCCTGCAAACAGGCAATAGAGCCCCAGAACGAGCGTGAATATTCCGATGGGCTCCAAACTCATGCGCGATACCTGTCGTTGCCAGCGCCCATCAGCCGATCGTTCCGCTATTTGATGCCGGCGAAGGAGATCGCGGACCGATGGCGGCCGGAGCCGAACCGGCCGTTTCGGCGCCTTGCTCCGTCCTCTTCTGCGTTTCGATAATGAAAGTCGGCGGGTCCCTTTTGGCGCCAGGCTTGGCATGGGCGTCGGGGCGCACCTGCGCGACAATCGCCTTCCAGCTCCTCAGGACCGGATCGAAATAGGCGCCCCTGAACGTATTGAATTTCTGCAATGAGGCGTCGCTGTAGCCGGAGATGCCGAACACCGCCTTTTCTCCTCTTTCAGGCCGGTAGCCGGTTCCAAACATCCAGTCGAAGATCGAAAGGTTGGTTCCGAAATTTTTGTCCCAATGGCGCTCGACCTTGCTGTGGTGGATCTGGTGCATGTGGGGGCTGATCAGGAACCGGTCGAACCAACCCAGGCTGACCGGAATATGCGAGTGCTTGAGGGGATCGAGCGTCCAGATGGTGAATATCTTGCTCGCCACGGCCCGCAGGGCGACGGCTTCGACGAGGCTGATGCCGAACAGGAACATGAACAGCCCGGCAAATGTGCCGGTGATCACGCCGGCGACGATCCCACCATAGACCAGCGGGAACGAGTGGCCGCGCTTGGATGTCAGGGGGTTGAGGAAGTCGGCCGAGTGATGGACTTTATGCAGCTCCCACAGGGCGGGCACCTTGTGTTCGAGGTAATGCACCAGGTAATCGGCGAACTCGGCGGCAATCAGCATCACGATCGTGCACGAGAACGTCACGACGTAATTGATACCCAGCGGCGAAAAATCGGCAAAGACGGATTGCAGGCCAAAATCCGTCGCGCTGGATACCAGAGCCGTGACCGCGAGCCCTGGGGCGACGAAAACGAGATCCGTCAGCTTTCTCCAGACATAGATGATGACATCCATGTGGAAACTCTTCGATGTGAGCACATTGAAAGGCACGCAGTGTTCGAACATTTCCCTGAATGAAAAGTCCGAGCGGTCTCTCCACAGCAGGAAGAAGAAGCTCAGCAAGCCCGCGCCGAAGAAGATCCCCCACGTGACGGCGAACTGCGGAAAATTCAGAAAATATGCCTGTAGATTTTCCATCGTGATCCCTTTCACTCGTTGCGTGGAGCCGAACGTGCTTCACGTCAGGACGCATTGGGGGACTGTGTATGGTCGCTATGGGTGGCAAGGCATGCAACGCAGCGACGAACTGCCGGACGATCCGTTCCAAGGCTCGTGCCCTATCCGCCCCAAGGCTCGAGCCTTCGCCATGCTTCGTAAGTTACGGCAAAACCCAAGGTCGGTCGTTTTCCGAGCCGAGCCCTAGGTTATCTCCGTATCGCCGGTGGATCGTATCGCGTTGAGCCGTCCTGGCAACAGGATCAAAAGGTTTAAGTCTTGAGCAGCTTTCCATGGGTTTCTTGGGCAAATGGCCGACGATCCTGCCGGCGTTCTGCGGAAGCCAGCCTGCCCATCCTCCGAAAGGCGTATTTTGCAGAACTGCGGAAGGATCGGCTACTTTCGCGCGATCGGGAACAGTGGTTCTGTGAAGCTACTCGGGCTGGCGTCTGTAAAACGCCCAGATCATCCGCTGACCAAGAGTATCGCCCGGTCTTCGAAAATTTGCTCTTAGTAAATCAAAATCTCTGATACAAAGGGAGGGCAACTGCATGATCATGAAGCATGAAGCCCAATTTTCTCACCGTCTCGGCCAATACCGGCAGCTTGGTTCTCAGGGGCCTGGCTTCACCTATTCGGGTCAACATTCTTCAGCTTCTCCATGATCGCGGCAAGCTCAACGTCAATGAAATCAGCGCGGCCTTGTCGCTGCCGCAGTCGACGGTCGCCGTGAACATTCTGACCCTTGAAGAGGCCGGTCTCATCGAGACCTATTCTGTCAAGGCGACCAAGGGCAATCAGAAGGTCTGCAGCGCCAAATACGACGAAATCATCGTTCGTTTCGATACCGCCGAGAAAGCAACGAGAAACAACCAGATCGAAGTTGCGATGCCTCTGGGCCTCTACACGAGCTGCGAAGTTTCCGCGCCCTGCGGACTTTGCTCGCCAGACGGCGTCATCGGGCTGCTGGATGTTCCAGATTTCTTCCTCGATCCCGGCCGGGTGCAAGCGGCATTGATCTGGTTCGGCCGCGGCAATGTCGAATACAAATTTCCGAACAATGCCAAGCTTGTTAACTCGGCGGTCGAGGCCATCGAATTTTCGATGGAACTTTCATCGGAAGTGCCCGGCACGAACGTCAACTGGCCTTCCGACATAACGCTGTGGATCAACGAGCATCGTATCGGGACCTGGACGTCACCCGGTGACTATGGCGACAAGCGTGGGGTCTATACGCCTCACTGGTGGAAGCTTGAAGGCTCTCAATACGGCAAGCTGAAGACTTGGCGCGTCACCAAGCAGGGATCATTTATCGACGGCGTATCGATCTCCAATGTCACTATCGGCGACATCGGCTTGGCCGAGCATCATTCGATCAGGATGAAAATCGGCATAGAAGAAAATGCCCCCCATCCGGGGGGCATCAACATCTTCGGTCGCGGCTTCGGCAACTACGACCAGGACATCATCATGCGACTCTATCTTGCCTGACGGCGGATGGGGCCTGTACGGGCCGTCTTCGACTTCGGTTTCACAGGGAAGCGCCGAACCGAACGACGCTCCATGACGCCGGAGGGACGGTGATCGTGACACTGTCACTCGTCACCTCTATGTCCTTCAGATCGCAAGGCGCCACGGTGTTCGGCGCATTTTTGGTGTTACTCGCCTTGAGATCATGGTGATGCAGCGAATGTGCTCGCTGCAGCTTTAGCCCGCCGAAGCCGGTTGCCGCGATATCAACCTGCATATCGTCGGAAAGGTGCCGGTTCAGTATGAAGAGGGTGACTGTCTTGTTCTCTTCCGAATGCACCGCCGAGAACTTGAGGTACGGAACCGAGTCGATCTTGTCGTACAGGTCTTCCGTGTGAGTAGGGTCGTAGTAGCGGGTGGCATAGGTCGGCGTATCGACGCGGGTTCTGAGGACGCTGCCCCTGCCGAGATTGCTGAAGTCCGAGAAGGGCCAAAAGATCGTTTGCCGCCAGGCCGGTCCACCGGTTTCCGTCATGATGGGGGCGATGGCGTTTACGAGTTGGGCGAGGCATCCGGCCTTGACGCGATCGGCGTGATTGAGGAGTGAGATGCATGCGCCGCCGAAGGCAAGCGCATCCTGCATGTCGTATTCCTCCTCCAGGATGGGTGGGGCGACGGGCCAGCCTTCCTTCACGCGGTTATGTTCGCCGCGCCGAGTGCGATACCAGACGTTCCATTCATCGAAGCTCAGCATGATGCGCTTGTGGGAGCGACGTCGCGCCGCGACGGCATCGGCAATCGAAACCACCTCTTCGATAAAGCTGTCCATCAGGTCGGGACTTGCCAGGAACGATGGCGTGTCGTCGGCATAGTTGTTGAGATAGGTGTGCAGCGATATGAACTCGACGTGATCGAACGTGTGCTCGAGGACGATCCTCTCCCATTCGCCATAGGTCGCCATTTTTCGTCCGGAGGATCCGCAGGCCGCCAGTTCGATGGTTGGATCGGTCATCCGCATCATCTTTGCGGTTTCCACCGCGATGCGGCCGTATTCGTCGGCCGTTTTCGCCCCCATCTGCCAGCCGCCGTCCATTTCGTTGCCCAGGCACCAGAATTTGATGTCGTGCGGTTTTTCCCAGCCGTGCTGTTTCCGAAGCTCAGAAAGATGGGTGCCGGAAGGATGGTTGCAGTATTCGAGCAGATGGCGGGCTTCGTCTGGCCCGCGCGTGCCGAGGTTGACGGCCAACATCGGTTCGATACCGGCCACCCGGCACCAGTCCATGAATTCGTTGGTTCCGAAATGATTGGTGTCGACGGATTTCCATGCCAGGTCGAGGCGGCGCGGGCGCTGCTCCACCGGCCCCACTCCATCCTCCCAATTATAACCGGAAACGAAGTTGCCGCCGGGGTAACGCATGATGGTGGGATTGAGCTCGCGCACGAGCTCCAGAACATCCCGCCTGAACCCCTTTTCGTCGGCCGTCGGATGGCCGGGCTCGAAAATACCGCCATAGACGCAGCGGCCAAGATGTTCGACAAACGCGCCGAACAGGCGGTTGTCGGTGTCACCAATGATAAAGTCCCGGTCGAACCGGGCTTGGGCCTTGATCATCTCTCAAATCTCACTTTGCTTCAGGAAACGGTAATTCGCCGCTAATGCGACTGCAGCTCTGTCTCTTCGATCGACGAATCCGGCGATGCGCGCGCTTGCTGAGATGCGGCGCTGTCGCCGGTCAGCACGCCGCGACCGTTCGGGTCGGGAGACAGGATGGCGGACTTCAGGAGCTGCGAGTACGGATGCTGGGGGTTATCAAGGACCGAGCGTGCGTCGCCGCTTTCGACGATTTCACCCTTGCGCATGATGATGATCCTGTCGCTCACGTAATAGGCCGTCGCAAGATCGTGCGTGATGTAGATGATCGAAACCTTGAGGTCATCGCGCAGTGCACGAAACAGATTGACGATCGACATTCTCAGCGAGGCATCGACCATCGAAACCGGCTCGTCGGCGACAAGCATCGAAGGGCCGGGGATCAGCGCCCGGGCAATCGCCACCCGCTGGAGCTGACCACCGGAGAGCTCGTGAGGAAACCGCCCGCGCACTTCGGCAATCGAAAGGCCGACATTGTTCAGCGCCTTGTCGGCCACGGCTTCCAGCTGTGCGGATGAACGGGCGTCGGTGAAGTTTCTTGCCGTCATGAACAGATAGCGATCGACGCGTTTCAAGGGATTGAACGCCTCGAAGGGGTTCTGAAAAATCGGCTGGACCTCTTTCATGAACCTTCGCCGCGCTCCAGTCCCGCGGATCGAAACCAGGTCGCGGCCCTTGAAAAAGATCGTCCCGGCGCTTGGCCGGACCATGTTGAGGATCATCCTCGCAAGCGTCGTCTTGCCGCTTCCGGATTCGCCGATGATCGTGAAGACTTGAGGCTCATCGCCCTCCAGGCAGAACGATACATTGTCGACGGCCCGGAATTCCTGACGGCCAAGCAGGCCTCCTCGTTTGTAGAGCCTGGAGACGCCGTCGAGCTGCAGAAGAGGAGCCGTCATCGCTCGGTCTCCAATTCCTCGGGCTGGTTCGGCTTCTCGTCAGGTGTCGGCAGGACGTCCGAACTCGCTGCGAAACATGCCACCTTGTGATCTTCCGCGAGGGTGGTAAGGGCCGGGTTCTCGTGTCGGCAAATCTCCATCGCCAGTGGACATCGCGGATGGAAACGGCACCCTTTCGGAGGATCGGCCAGGTTCGGCGGGCTTCCATGAAGCCCATCGCGTGTGTGTCTGTCGCCGATCGTCGGCAAGCTGGCGATCAGATGGGCCGTATACGGATGCAAAGGATTGGCAAAAACGTCAGCGGTTCGCCCTTCTTCGACAAGACGGCCGGCATACATGATGCCGAGCCTGTCCGTGATGTTTGCATGAACAGTCAGGTCGTGGGTAACGAAGATCATTGACGAGTTGAATTCATGCTGTGTCTCCCGGATCATCGCCAGGACGTCTTTCTGGACGACGACATCGAGCGCGGTCGTCGGTTCATCGGCGATGATGAACTCCGGCCTGCAAAGCGTAGCAAGGGCAATACAAACGCGCTGCCGCATCCCGCCCGAGAGTTCGTGCGGATAGGACCGGAGGATCTCCGCAGGAAGGCGCAGCCGCTCCAGATGTCGCCGCACCTCCTGGTCGAATTCGGCGCGTGGCAACTGCATATGCCGGAACGCGAAGTCCTCGAAGGTCTTGTGAACGCGACGAACGGGATTGAGCACGTTCATCGACCCTTGCAGGATGTAGGAGAGGTGCCGCCAGCGAATGGCTGTGCGTCGTGCCGGGGGCAGCGCATAGAGATCATCGTCGATGAAGCTGTATTTCACCTGCCCGCCAACAATTTCCAACGGGGGCCTGATCGCAGCCGCGATCGCTTTGATGAACGTGGTCTTGCCGCAACTGGATTCGCCCGCAATGCCATAGATCTCGTGCTTGCGCACATGCATCGAGATCCCGTCGACAGCTCTTACTTCGCGGTCGATCCCGAAATATTTCATCCGGTAGTAGGCGCGGAGATTACTCGTTTCCAGGACGTGCGCGTGTCCGTTGCCGGCTGAGACGGGGATCTGCGTCATCAGGAATTCCCCATCCGATCGAGCCGGCTGCGCGGATCGATGTATTCATTCATCGAGATGGCCAGAAGGAAGAGGCCGATGAACGTCAACGTCACGAAGAGGGTGGGAAAGAAGTACCACCACCAGACTCCGGACACCATTGCACTGTGCTGGTTGGCCCAGAAGATCATGCCGCCGACGGTCGGTGTGTCGACATCGGTAAAGCCCAGGACTGCAAGCGTGACTTCGAGCCCGATCGACCAGTTCATGTTATTCATGAAAGTCGAGAAGACGATCGGCAGCACATAGGGCAGATGTTCCTGCGTGACGATCCTCGGCATCGACATGCCGGAAAAAACGCTGGTGTTGGTGAATTCACGGGTTCTGAGGCTTATCATGACCGATCGAATAAGCCGCGCATCATAGGCCCATCCGAGGCCCGCCATGACGAGTGCCAGCACGAGCCAGGTCATGTCGTCACGCAACACGAAATAGAGCAGGACCAGAAGCGGGAACAGTGGAATGACGATAAACGTGTCGTTGATCGACATCAGGATGCGATCGACGATCCCGCCGACATAACCGGAGATCAGTCCGATCGTCAGGGAGAGTATGCGACTGATGAGCGCTACGATGAAGCCGAAGGCGAGGGTATTGCCGATCGCAAAGGTCAGTTGCCAGAAAATGTCCTGACCGCGCGAATTGGTTCCGAATATATATTCCAGCGACGGTGGCGCATCCAAGGCCACAACGTAGGAGTCGATCGGTTCGTATGGCGAGAAAAAAGAAGCTGCGGCAAGGCCGAGGATGATCGCCATGATCACGCATCCGATCGCGAACTCGCCGTTATAGCGGAACAGGTCTCTGAGGACGGCAGTCATTGGCTCACCTGTACGCGCGGGTCGATCAGCGGATAGATGATGTCGATGATGAAGACGGCCGCCGAGACCGCGATGATGGCAATCGAGGTGATGCCCAGTACGAGCGAATAATCGGCGGCGTGGACGGCTTCCACCAGAAGGCGCCCGATCCCCGGGTATCCGAAGACCTGTTCGGTGATCACCGCGCCGTTGAAGATGGCGCCGATCGACATCGCAAGCCCGGTGATCTGCGGCAGGAATGCATTGCGCATGACGTAGGACGTTACGAGCTTTTTGTCCGGTACGCCGGCGAGCGCAGCATAGGTGACGTAGTCGTCGGTCACGATATTCGAGACCAGCGCCCGCATTCCCATGAACCAGCTTCCGACACCGACAAGGATGAGGGAGAGCGAAGGCAGAATGGAGTGCATCAGGACACTGCCCACGAATTGCGGCGTCCAGCCAGTCCGAAGGTTCATCTCGTAGCCGCCGCTGCTCGGCAGGATCGGCAAGAGGAATGTGAAGACGATCAACAGAACGAAGGCAACAATATAGTAGGGTACCGGATGGAGCCCCATCATGATCATGCCGAGGACCCGAAGGATGCGATTGCGGCTGTAGTAGCCTGCCAGTCCGCCAAGGACATTGCCAATAAACCAGCTCAATATCGTCGACACTGTAAGGAGACCGATCGTCCATGGGATGGCTCTCCCGATCAATTCACTTACGGGCGTCGGAAATGCCGATAGCGAGGGGCCGAAGTCGAGCATCGCCAGTCGTCGCCAGAATATGAGATACTCCTCCCACAGATTGTCGCCGACGCCGTAGAGTTCCTTAAGGGACTGCCGAAGAAGCTCAATGGATTCGGGGCTGGAAAAGCCAAATGTGCTCACTTGTGCGACGGCATGCTCGACCGGATCTATCGGCGTGAGATGCGTGATCAGAAACGTGATGCTGATGCCGACAAAAACGACCAGCGCGAACTGTAGGATGCGCTTGGCCACATAGATGGCGTAGGATCGCATTGATGCCTCGTATATCGGGATGAGGTCTCCGCCCGGTGCCTTGGAGGCTCCGGGCGGCAGTTTCTCACTTTGCCGGCTTGGTCGGCTTCAAATTGACCATCATGTATTTAGTGTTGCCCCAGTTGGGGACCGGGTCGGTGTAAGGCTTGGTTGCGAGGCTCGGGAAGCCGGTCCAATACGTCGTGTCCATGGTCGTGAAGACGTTGTAGGCCATGAGCGGAATGATCGGCATCTCTTCGGTGGCCAACTTCAGATAATCGAGACCGAGCTCGACCCCACGCGGATCGTCGAAATCGATGGTGCGGATCTCCTCGATGATCTTGTCCAGCCTCGGTTCAGCCCATCGTTGCCAGTTTCTCGGCGGTTGCACCTTGCCGACGTCGACGACAAACTGGGAATGCCAGCTGTCGAGGAAGAACGACAGGTCCGGGTGGCCGCCCCAGGTCTCGACGCTCCAGCCTATGAAGGTGTCGAAGTCGCCGACACCTCGCCTGTCAATCATCGTTCCCTGGGCGACGTCGATAACCGCATCGATGCCAAAACGCCGCCATTGCTGCGCGATGATCGATCCGGCCCGGGTCATGACCGGCCGGAGATCGCCTTCGACCATGACCTTTACCGAAAATGGCTGCCCGTTCGGCTGAAACCAGCGCTCGCCCTGTTTGGTGAAGCCGGCTTTCTGGAGAAGTTCGGTTGCCGCCTCCGGATCAGGTTTCCACCATCCCTTGCCAAACGCGGTGGCAATATCTGCCGGGTCCGATGGTATCTGGTCCTTGAGGGACGGGCGCAGCATGTCTGCGATCTGCTTGCCCGTCGTCGGGTCGTAGGGCTTGATCTTCCGCTTGCCCGTGTCGAGTTCGAAACCCGTCAGCCACTGCTCCATCGGTTCGAAATAGTATTTCGGATAAAGACCGGTGGGCGGCACGCCGATTGCGGAGATGGTGGCGGCGCCTCGATAGGAAGCCATGCTGACAGCCTTGATGTCGATCAGCAGCGCCAGCGCCCAGCGGACGTCCTTGTTCTGGAATTTTTCCAGCCGATGGTTGAAGATGACCGCAGGCAGGGTCGGGTCAGGGTGCGCATAGGGAAACCCCTTGAACCAGCTGACCGAGGACGGCGAGTCCTTGGCAAGCGTGAACATGCCTTCGGGGGACAGATCGTGGATGACGTCGAGACGATGATTGAGCTGCTCGATAACCCGTTTTTCGGGCGGTCCCGGGTCAATATAGGCTAGGTAGCCAGGGCCAGGTTCACCGAACCGGGCGACCGTGGTCCGCTTCCAATCCTCGCGTTTCTTCCAGATGAACCACTTGCCGCCGCGGTCGAAATTGTGGAGCGTATAGGCACCGAGCCCAACCGGCGGGTTGAAGTCGAACTTGAGAACGTCGCCGACTTTCTCAAAGACATGCTTCGGCATCATCCACATGGCGTTCCAGCGAACCGTGAACAGTGCATGGAAGCGCGAATTGGGCTTTTTGAGCTTGAAGAGCACTTCTGTCGGGCTCTTCTTCTCGATCGCCGCGACGTTGATCTGAACCGGTGCACTCCAGCGCAGGCCGCTGGTCTTCATGTGGGTCTCGATCGTGAACACCACGTCGTCCGCAGTGAACTCCACGCCATCGCTCCAGAAGATGCCGGAGCGGAGCTTCACGGTCATCTCCGTGAAATTCTTGTTATAGATCGGCTTTTCTGTTGCGAGCGAATTGTCCCAGACACCATCGACACCGTGGTCGGGATCGATGTACCAGAAGGTGTCCATCATGTTCTGGTGGAGACCCGTCGTCTGCCCGCCGGCATTGATGGCCCAAATGTTAAACCATCCGGCGTTTTTGATCGTTCCTTCAGGGTTTTCGAGAATCAGCAGCTGTTCTCGGGGTAAATCGTTGCTTGGCACTTGCCCAAGCGCCGGCCTGGTCGCGAGAAATGTCCCCGCGAGCCACATAAATGTCCTTCTCGAAAGCATGCCGTATTCCTCCCAGTTTCCAGCGTGCTGATCGGCTACCCGACTAAACGAATACTGCCTGGGCGGGGCGGAAAGTCAACCGTTTTCGTGATTTGTATCATGTTTCGTGATATATTCGGTCGGCCGCCGATGAGCTCGAGACCCGGGAGTTGGCTCGCGAGCGTGGTACGCTGTGCAAAAATCGGTTGCCCCCGACTGTCAGTCGCTGGTTACCTTCGGCGATGCCGCGAGGTCTGTCGCCGACTATTCCTATGAAACGCCGGTCGAACCTCGCTTGATGAGCTCGCCGGAAATGCGGCGGATGACCGGTGGTTGGCCTGGAGCGCATGAACCGTTCTCAAGCATCGTCACCGCCACATCGACGATCGTATCGATCGGCTGACGGAACGTAGTTAGATCGTAATGCGGCCAGGCGGCCATGCTTATATCATCGAAGCCTGCGACAGCGATATCTTCGGGCACGCGTACACCGCTTTCCTTAAGCGCGTCGAGGCCACCGGCCGCAAGTATGTCGTTGGCAAAAAAGATCGCGTCAGTTTCTCCTCGCGCAAGAATGTCGAGCGCAGCGGACCTTCCGGCATAGTAGCTGTATTCATTGCCATCGATCAGGGCGGAAAGCGTCATGCCATGCTCGGCGACGCGGGTGATAAAGGCGTTCTGCCGCTCCCGATTGGTTGTTGTGTGCGAAAGGCCTGCGACATAGGCGACGCGACGGCGGCCGATAGCATGAAAATGGTCGGCGATGGCCCGCGCACCCTCGGCATTGTTGCAGATCACACAACTGAGTTCGGTGTCTTCCGCCACGCGGTTGATCAGGATCGCGGCCCTGCCGTCGGTTGCCCACTGGAGCGTCGGGCCGGACAGGATGGTCGCCGAGATGATGATGACCGCATCGACATTGTAGCGCCTCAGCGCCGAAAGCTGCTCCTCGAGATCGGTGCCCCTGGTGATGTTGAACATCAGGCTCTGCAACCCGATGCGCTGCAGGGCGCGCGATAGCTGCTCGATCAGCGCCGGATAGAACGGGTTCTGCATATCGGAGATGACGATGCCGACGATATTCGTGCGGCTCTTCGACAGCATGCTTGCAATCGCATTGGGATGGTAATCCACGTTCTCGGCAAAACGGACGATCTTTTCGCGTAACTCGGGGGCGATGCTCGCGCCCGGCGTAAAGGCGCGTGAGACCGCCGATTGGCTGACGCCGAGCATGCGGGCGAGTTCACGCGCCGTCATCGGCTTGCGTCTGCTTTTTTCGCTGGCGGTCTCATTCCTGCTCAATGACGGCTCCCCTTGGTTTGGCTGCAACCGATGCGCGCTTCTCACTATGCCTCAAACAGCCGGCCATCAATATGAAAAATTGAGACAGTTCCCGATCTTGCATCCGTATGCAACGCACGTTAGGTTCGGCATCGGTCGGGAGGACACCCGCCCAGACAATCGGATGGTGGAGACGCGGATGTCCAAAGCCCTGGACGGCCTGCGGGTCGTCGATTTTTCGGATGCCCTGGCGGGACAGTTTTGCGCGCGGCTGCTGGCGGATTTCGGCGCCGAGGTAATGCTGATCGAACCTCCGGAAGGCTCATCTATCCGGCATATGCCGCCGTTTTCCTTGACCGATCCGACCCTCTCGCTGCGATTTTGGCATCTGAACACCGGCAAAAATTCCGTCGTCATCGATCGGACAGGCACGGGTGGGCAGGAGGTGTTGGAGGCCATGCTTTGCGGGGCGGACATCGCCCTCCTGCCGGAGGATTTCGATCCCGAGAAGGTCATGCGCCTCAATCCCGCCTGCATCGCGGTCTGTGTCACCGCCTTTGGTTGCGACGGGCCGTTGAAGGAGTGGCGCGGGCCGGAGATCGTTCTTCAGGCCCTGTCCGGGATGATGAACAACAATGGCGCCTACGGGCGGGAACCTCTCTATGGCGTCGGCGAGCGTGCATCCTTTGCCGCAGGGCAGGCGGCCTATATCGGCATCATGACGGCTTTGCACGAGCGCCATTCCAGCGGTCTCGGCCAGATCGTGGCGATCGATGCCGCCGAAACCGCTGCGGCCATGTGTTTCCCTTATGTCATGCGTCACATCTATAACGGTTCGATTCATACGAGGCAGGACCAGACGATCCCGGCAGGGCAAGTGAAGTGCCGCGATGGTTGGGTTTGCATCTGGATCTACAATCACCGTTGGCGCGCGGTCTACACCGCGCTCGATCTGCTCCCTCTGGAAACCGACCCGCGCTTTTCCGATCCTCAGGTGCGGCGGGCAAATTGGGATACCCTTTACGAGATCATCCAGGACAAGGTCGCGAACTGGTCTGCTGAGGACCTGGTGGATCGGCTGCAGAAAGCCCAGGTCATTGCCGCAAAAGCCTATCGTCCATCCGAGCAGATCCATAACCGTCACCTGAACGGCCGACACTATTGGGAAAAGGTCGAGGACCGGCTGATCCTTGGCCCGCCGTTCCGCTTGAGCGCCACGCCGCGCGTGGTCAGATCCGGCGCGCCCGCACTTGGGAAGCTGAAGATCGATCCCGCGGTCTGGGAGGCCAAAAGCCGGCAGCCGCGGCAATCGTCGAGATCTTCAAAAGTGCCGCCGCTCGATGGTCTGAGAGTGATTGAGATCACCACGGCCTGGGCAGGCCCGATGGCGGGCCGGGTCCTTGCCTATTTCGGTGCGCAGTCAATCCATGTGGAATCACCGAACCGGGTGAATTCCTGGCGGCTCAACAAGGAGAGGCCGAACCCGATCAATTTTCCGGATGGCGAACCGGGCGCCCGCCCGTTCGACCGGTCCTTTCTCTTCAACTCGCAGAATGTCAACAAACTCTCCTGCATCCTCAACCTGAAGACGGAGGAGGGGCGCAGTACGCTGCGCCGGCTCGTCGCCGTCGCCGATATATTGATCTGCAATTTCAGGCCCGGCACGCTCGCAAAACTCGGGCTCGACTACGAAAGCCTCACAGCAATCAAGCCGGACATCATTGTTGCGGAGCTCCCTGCTTTCGGAGGCAGCGGCCCGATGTCGGGATACGCGGCGCTTGGCCCAACCATGGAGATGGCAACCGGAATGTCGGCAATGATGGCCTATCCGGGTGGGCAGCCGGAAAACAGCGGGCCTTCCTACCTCGATCCGATCGGCGGCTTCAACGCGGCTGCGGCGATCCTGACGGCGCTTCATTATCGGGACCGGACGGGCAGGGGCCAGTATGTCGAGGTTCCCCAGGTCGAAGCGGCGATGCAGTTCATCGGCGCGGAACTCCTGCTGGCGGCCGAGAGCGGGGTCGACCCCCTCCCGGATGGCAACCGCGTTGCGAACATGTCGCCGCATGACGCTTTTCCGGCAAGGGGCGAAGACCAATGGGTGGTCATCGCTGCCGAAAACCAGGCGCAATGGCAGGCGCTCTGTTCCGCCATCGGACACCCTGAGCTCGCGACCGACCCACGGTTCTCCGATCTTGCGGCCCGCAAGCGCCATGAAACGGAACTGACTGCGATACTGTCCGAATGGACTGCGGTGCGGAACAAGCACGCGGTCGCAAGGCTTCTTCAATATGCCGGGGTCGCCGCCGCCCCGGTTGCCAATGCCGCCGATGTCGCCTCCAGCACCTATCTTGCCCATCGGGGGTTCTTCACGGAGCTTGATCATCCGGATGCCGGGCGGCATCGTCATCCGGGCCTGCCGATCCACCTCAGCCGGACGCCGGGCAGCCAGCGCCGCCCGGCCCCGCAGTTCGGCGGAGACAATCGGTATGTCCTCGAAGATATCCTCGCCCTGCCTGCCCTTGAAATCGCCCGCGTTTCGGCAGGCGATGTTATGGCCACGGTCCCTTTTCCGGATAGTTGATGGATGGATCAGGACGATATGCCCCCAGTTTTCCCCAGAGATCTGACTGTCTATATCAAGCTCGACAACGACCCGCGTTATATCGGCACGATCCACGATGATGCCGTCGCCCGGACGCGGGGTTACAAGGCTGCGCTCATTCCGGGGGCTTTCGTTTACGGTCACATAAGTCGCGTTGCACTGCAGGCCTGGGGAGAGGCTTGGACGAGACGCGGCGGCATGGGTGCACGCTTTCGCCGGCCCGTCTATAACGGCGATCGTCTCCTCATCCGTGCCGGAATCCTGGAGGGCGACGGAGCCATGCGCCGTGCGCAGGTTTTGGTGACCAACGAGGAGGGCGAAGAGGTGGCCAGCGGCTGGGTCGGCCTGCCTGACGGGGCTCCGGTCGTGCCCGATATATCGGCGTTTGCGCCCATTCCGAGACCGGCGGTTCCCTCGAAAGGCGACGTGGGAAGCCTCCGTCCGGGCATGTCACTGACCACGGCCAACCGGGTGCTGACCCAGGGTGATTTCGAGGCATCTCTGCGGGCTTTCGGAGAGGGCGAACCTTTCTACAAGCGTGAGGGCATCGTCCACTCCGGCTGCGCCATGCGTCTTGCGATGGGAGATGCGCATAATAGTTTCCGGTTTCCCTCGCCGGTCGTCTTGACGGAGATCGAGACCCAGCACTTTGCGCAGGTCAGGCCCGGCCAGCGGCTTGCAACGGTAGGGCAGGTCGCCCAGGTCTATCAGCGCAAGGGCAAGCATTATCTGGGGACCGAGGAATTCCTGCTGGCGGATGGGCTTCTCGTCGCGCGCTTTCGGCGCACCCAGATCTATGCCTATGACACTCCCGGCCCATGACTGCCTCAACCATATTTTTCGGAAAGCGGCGCTTGCATACGGATGCAAACTGCGCAATGCTGCAACGACGGAAGAGGGTGACGGCATCAAGTCGGTCACATGATCGATGCGGCCGGGGAGGGGCGTACGATGTCAGCAAACTGCATGTCGGTATCGGGCTAACGGCCATTATGGACGGACATGGCTCCTATCGAGATTTTGGGACCGGCTTCGACCGGGTGATTTCGTTTTAATGAGGTGCGCAGTGGCGACGGCGACGACGATCAAATCCATCGAGGCTTTCCAGGTTAGCTGGGAACCGAACGAGCCGCCGGGTCGGCGTAGCGCCATCGTCCGCGTGACGACCACCGACGGCATTGTCGGGCATGGAGAGGCCTCGCCGATGATGGGTGGCGAACACTCGCTCGGGGTGGTTCGTGATTTTGCATCTTCGCTGGTTGGCGTTGACGCTCTGGACCATGCGGTCCTCTACGACAAGCTGCTGCATAAATATGTGAAGCTTGGCCCGGAAGGGGCCGTCACCGGTGCGCTCGCGGCCCTCGATATTGCGCTCTGGGACATCAAGGGCAAATATTTCGGCCAGCCGGTCTTCAAGCTGCTCGGCGGTGGTTGGCGCACGGAAATACCGTTCTATGCCTCGATCGGGGGAAATGCCGGACGCACCGTCGACGAGACCGTGAAGGCGGTCGAGGCGCGCTGGAAATCCGAGACGCCCGCTGCCATCAAGATCCGCTGGGACGGCGACCGCACTCGGCAGGACTATGACATTCCGGGCGATATCGCCAAGGCCAAGGCAGTGCGCAAGCTGGTCGGCGACGATTTCCCGCTCGCCTTCGACGCCAACAATCAATATTCGGTCGGTGGAGCGATCCGGGTGGGCCGGGCTTTGGAGGAGCTCGGTTACCTCTGGTTCGAGGAACCGGTCCAACACTATAACGTGCGCGCGATGGGAGAGGTCGCGCAGCGTCTGGACATCACCGTGTCGGCGGCGGAGCAGACCTACACCACCCAGGCACTGATCGACATCATCAATGCCGGTGTCCGCATGGTGCAGCCGGACATCATCAAGATGGGCGGCATCACCGGGCTGATGCAATGTGCTGCGATCTGCTACGCATACGGCGTCGAACTGGTGCCGCATCAGACCCAGCCGACCATCGCACACGCTGCCAACCTGCACGTTCTGGCAACCATCATGCATCTGACGAAGCCGGCGGAATTCGCCGATCCGTCGACGCGCATGCATGGCGCGTTTGCCAATCCGCCAAAACCGTCAAATGGAAAATTCGAAGTTCCGAGCGGTCCGGGTCTCGGTCTGGTGATCCACGACGCCGAATTGGACAAACGGCGAAGCTGAAAAGCGAAGCTTGTCTTTGGGAGGAGATAATGAGCTTGAACAGAAGAGAATTTCTTGAATTGGCGGCAGCCGCCACGGTGCTGAGCGCGACGGGTATCCCCAGCACCGCCAATGCCCAGAAGAGCACCGATGTCATTCGGATCGGCATTGCTGCGGGCGGCCCCCGCACCAGCGACCCCAACTTCACCACACAGGGTTCCGACAACTGGGCGACGGAGCAAATGTACGAACAACTCGTCCGGCCGGAGGATGGCGATTTCGCCACGACGCCCGACAAGTACGTGCCGACGCTCGCGACCGAATGGAAATCGTCGTCGGACGCCAAGACCTGGACTTTCAAGCTGCGTCAGGGCGTGCAGTTCCACAAGGGTTACGGTGAGATGACGTCGGAGGATGTCGTCTTCTCCTACAAGCGCGCTATGGCCGATGGCACCAATAAGACCATCATGTCGAATGTCGCCGATGTGGTCGCCAAGGGGCCGTACGAGGTCGACGTCGTCCTGAAGACGCCGGACGTGAACCTGCTGGGTACGACGATCTTTTCCAACAATACCTCGATCGTTTCGAAGAAAGCCTTCGACAAGATCGGTGCCGAGAAATTCATGACGGATGCGGTGGGAACCGGTCCCTATGAACTCACCCGTTTTGACAGCGAGTGGGGCGAAGCCATGAAGCGCCACGAGGGCTATTGGGGAACCAAGGCGAAGATCGCCGGCGTCGAATGTGTTTTCATCGCCGATACCACTGCCCGGACACTGGCGCTTCTCTCCGGCAATGTCGACATGATCGAGGCCGTCCGCGCGCCTGGCTGGGTGGATTCCATGCTTCAGCGTGACCCGACCCTGCAATTCGACATGACGCAGCCGGGGTCGTTCAACACGCTCCACATCAACCTGAAACGCAAGCCTTTCGATAACCTCAAGGTCCGCCAGGCGTTGATGTATGCGATCGACCGTCACGCTGTCGCCGACGCGCTGAAGCCGATGGGCGGGTTCATGGCCGGTCTGCAGCCGGACTTTTTCCCGGCCGGTTTCAAGACGGAGGACCTGCCGCCGGAATTGCAGTACAAGCCCGATCCGGCAAAGGCGAAGGCGCTGCTGGCGGAAGCGGGCTTCCCCAACGGCTTCGATTTCGACAGCAATTGCAGCCAGCGCGAAGACTATGCGTCGACGATGCTGATCGTGCAGGAACAGCTGCGCGGTGTTGGCATGCGCATGAACCTGAAGATCGGCGATCATACCGCCTATCACGCCGATAATCGCAGCGACAAGAATACGCTTGCGATGCACTCGTCCAGTTATCCGCCGATCCCGACCCAGCTCTATTTCCAGCAGCTTTCGTCGAAATCGGAAGCCAAGCCGGATGGCAAGGGCGGCGGTGCCTATAGCCACTACGGTGTGGTGATGCCGGGTATCGACGATCTGCTGAGCCAGGCCCTGCAGGCGACCGACTACAACACCTATCTCGAACTCTGCAAGAAGATCGAGCTGCAGGTCCTGCGAGATCTGCCGCTGATCGCGCTATCGAGCCTTTCCTTCACCGTGGCTCGCAACAAGCGAGTCAACCTCGGCTATCCGGTCAAGAGCGGTTACGCCCGCTGGCGTTTCCATCGCGCCACCAAGACCGCCTGACGTCGTCGATCGGGTTCCAGATCCGCCATCCCCCGCAAGCGCGTCGCACTTGCGGGGGATGGCTTTTTGCTGCTCGGAACATGACGGCAATCCTGAGGCTTGCCGTGACGCGCCGTCAGCCCGGGATGGCCGGAGACGGCCTGGTGAGCGGGATGGGAAACGGCTTTGCGAAATGACAGGCCGCCAATTGGCCCGGTGCGACTTCGCGCAGTGGCGGTCGCTCGATGCTGCAGATCTCCTGGCGGATCGGGCATCGGGTATGGAAACTGCAGCCCGGTGGCACGCGTTTGGGGCTCGGGACGTCGCCTTCCAGAATGATGCGCTTGCCCTTGCGTTCGGGATCCGGTTCAGGCGCTGCCGATAACAGCGCCTGCGTATAGGGATGCTGCGGCATCCCGTAGATCTGTTTCTTCGGCCCGATCTCGACGATCCGGCCAAGATACATGACCGCCACGCGATCGGCGATGTGGCGAACGACAGCAAGGTCATGGGCGATGAACAGGAAGGAGAAGTTCTTCTTCCTTTGAAGGTCCTGCATCAGGTTGATGATCTGCGCCTGGACGGAGACATCGAGAGCGGAGACGGGTTCGTCGGCCACGATGAATTTCGGATCGACCGCGATCGCGCGTGCAATGCCGATGCGCTGGCGCTGGCCGCCGGAAAACTGCCGCGGGTTGCGGTCCATGAAGCTCGGGGAAAGCCCCACCTGGTTCATCAGGTCTGCAACGCGTTCCCGCCGGTCGCGCCGGGACCTGACCAGGCCGAACACATCCAGCGGCTCGGCAATGATCTGGGCCACTGTGCGACGGGGGCTGAGCGAGCCGTAAGGGTCCTGAAAGATCATCTGCAGGTGGCGGCGCATGTCGCGCATCTGTGCGGGCGCCAGCCCGGTCAGCTCGGTATTGTCGAAATGGACCCTGCCGGCTGTGGGATCGATCAGCCGCAGCAGAAGGCGGCCGAGGGTGGATTTCCCGCAACCGGATTCGCCGACAAGCGCCAGCGTTTCGCTGTGATTGACCGAGAAGGAACAGCCGTCGACGGCACGCACCTCGTCGGACCGCTTCCCGAGGCTGAAGCCGATGCCGGAACCGAACGTCTTGCCGAGGTCTTCGACGCGAAGGATGGGATCGGTCATTGCAGGGATGCCTCCTTCTTTTTTGCATCCGCCTGTCCGGCGGTCACCCAGCATGCCGCCCGTTGGTCCGGTCCGAAGGAGAACATCGGCGGCATTTCCCTGGCGCATTTTTCAATGCGCAAGGAACATCGCTCGTAGAAAGGACAGCCTGTCTTGATCGATCCGGCCAGCGGCACCGATCCCGGGATCTGGTAGAGACGATCGCGGTCGTCGTCGAGCCGCGGGATCGATTGCAACAATCCCCGCGTATAGGGGTGACTGGGCGTGCGGAAAATCGAAAGGACATCCGCTTCCTCGACAACCCTGCCGGCATACATCACCACCACCCGCTCGCAGACATCCGCAATAACGCCGAGATCGTGCGAAATCAGCAGCACCGCGGTGTTCAGCGTGCGACGCAGCTTGTGCATCAGGTCGAGAACCTGTGCCTGGATGGTTACGTCGAGCGCCGTCGTCGGTTCGTCGGCGATCAGTAGTTTCGGATTGCAGGCCAATGCCATGGCGATCATCACGCGTTGACGCATTCCGCCGGAGAACTGATGCGGATAGGAATCCACCCGCCCGGCCGGATCCGGTATGCCGACCAGTCCCAGCATTTCGATGACACGCGCGCGCCTTTGCTCGCTGGTCATTGCTTCGTGGAGCATGACTGCCTCGCCGATCTGGTCGCCGATCTTCATGACCGGGTTCAGCGAACTCATCGGCTCCTGGAAGATCATCGCGATGTCCCGACCGCGGATTTCGGGCATTTTCGAGCGCGGGAGGTCGAGCAGGTTGACCCCGTTGAATTCGATACGGCCTTGCACGATGCGTCCCGGCGGTTCGGAGATCAGCCGCAGGATAGAGAGCGAGGTGATCGACTTGCCGGATCCGGATTCCCCGACGATTCCGACCGCCCCTCCGGGTGGGATTTCGAAACTCACGCCATCGACCACCCGGATCGGGTTGGCCTTCGGGCCGAATTCGACGGCGAGATTGTCGACCTTCAGGAGCGGCATCGTCATTCGGAGATCTCCGGATCGAGCACGTCTCGCACAACGTCGCCCAGAAGGTTGAACGAGAGGACGACGCAGGTGATGGCGAAGCCGGCGCCGATAATCGGCCATGGCGAACCGAAGAGATTGTTGAGGCCGTCGCGGATGATATTGCCCCAACTCGGGTTCGGCGGTTGGGTGCCGATGCCAAGGAAGCTCAGCGACGCCTCAAGGCGGATCGCGGAGGCGACCCAGAGCGTCATCAGGACCACGATCGGTGCTGCGATATTGGGAATGACGTGACGGAAGATGATGACCGGTGTGCGCAGGCCGATCGCCGTGGCCGCCTCGATATAGGGCTCCTGCTTGACCGCGAGCGTCGAAGCGCGCGCCACGCGGGCGAAGCCGGGAATGAAGGCGACGGTGATGACTGCTATGACGTTCCAGAAGCCGCCACCCAGCACCGCCGCAATCATGATGGCGAGCAGCAGTTCGGGAAAAGCCAGCAGCAGGTCGATCAGGCGCGAGATCACCCGATCGATAATGCCGCCGAAATACCCTGCGACGACGCCGAGGACAGTCCCGCAGATCGCCGCCAGTACCGGAGAAATCAGGCCGAAAATCAATGAATTGCGGGAGCCGTGGATCATTCTCGAGAGCACGTCGCGTCCGAACTGGTCGGTGCCGAGCCAGTTGCTGGCAGAGGGGAGCCGGTTGATCTTGAGGATGCTCTGGGCAAGCGGATCGTATGGTGCGAGGAGCGGCGCGAAGATCGCCACTACAATAAAGATCAGCACGACCATGAACGCTATGATGGTCGAGGGGCGCGAGAACAGCGTATAGCCGATCTGGCTGAGCGGCTTCGGTTCCGGGGCAAGCAAGGGTGAGGAGAGTTGGGAGTTTTCGGTGGTGACGACCATTTACTGCACCCGGATTCTGGGATCGACGACGATGTAAACGAGATCCATCAGGAGGTTGATGAGCACGACAAACAGCGCGAAAATCACAACACCGCCCTGGATGACCGCGTAGTCACGTTCAGCAATAGCGCTGATGAGCAGCTTGCCGATCCCCGGCCGGTTGAAAACCAGTTCGATCGCGACCGACCCGGACAGGGTCGCAAGCATGCTGAGGCCGATACCTGTGGTGAGCGGAAGCATCGCATTGCGCAGGCCGTGCCGGTAGATGACCCGACGTTCCCGTGCGCCCTTGGCACGTGCGGTGCGAATATAGTCCTTGCCGAACACCTCCAGCAGGGAGGTTCGCGTCAGTCGTCCGATGAACGCGGCCTTGACCATGGCGAGCGTTAAGGCCGGCAGGAAGACGTGATGCATGCGGTCGACAAAACCTTCGCCGCCGCCATTGATCGGAAATAACCCCATGTTCAGTGAAAAGGTGATCAGCAGCAGGGCGCCGAGGTAAAAGTCCGGCACGGCATAGCCCAGTAGCGAGAAACCGCGAACGGCGGCGTCCGGTGCCTTGTTCCTGTGTGTCGCGGCCAGCACGCCGAGTGGAATCCCGACGCCGACCCCCATGATCATGGCGACGATCGTCAGCTCGATCGTGTAGGGCAGGTTATAGGCAATCAGCCTGAGCACCGACTGGTTGTTCATCAACGACGTGCCGAAGTCGAGCGTCAGCATCCCCCACAGGAAGCTGAAATATTGCATCCACAGCGGGGCGTTGAGCCCCATCCGCTCGCGGAAGATTTCCAGCTGTTCGGGTGTTGCCATGTCCCCCAGGGCCGCGATCGCCGGGTCGCCGGGCAAGATGCGCATGGCGATGAAGACGAGCGTCAGCACAAGCAGAACCGTGGGAATGGCATCGGCCAGTCTCAGCAGCAAATATCGCGCCATGGTGTGTTCCTCCTCCCTGGTCGCGGTTCCGATCCTGCCTCCTCGCATTCCGGAACACGCTATTTTCACGCAGCAAACCGCCGACAGCCAGCCTCAATTTTGTAACGACGTGAAATAAGGCTCGTTGGACAGGTTCGGCTGCAATCCCGGCGACAGACAAGAGCGCCCATTTTGCCGAAAGCTGACGAAATATTGCAGATGATATCGCGACTGCGTGTAGGTGCCCGGCACCGTGGCGGCAAAACCTCCGGACTTGTCCTTCATCGGAAGCGACTTCCACCGTTCTGCCTGGTTGATGTGGCGGTAATGCAGTGTCGGTTCACCTTCCGCCTTTCCATCGAACCGGACTTCGAAATCGGCGCCCGGCTTGAAGGTCGGTGCACCGGTCACGCCGGAGGGCTGGGACAGAACCGGAAAACGTGCCTCCAGCGCGGCGATTGCCGCTGCGGCCTTCGGGCTTGCCTCAACGCTCTCATAGCAACCGCCGCCGCGGAGCGACTCCAGATCGGCCACTTCCGCCTGCATTTCCGGCAACCTCGAATGCCAGGATCCACGCAGCCATGATTGCGGACCATAGGTAAGGTCATCGGCGTAAAGATCGCGCGAGATATCGGCAATCTTTTCCCATGCCATCAGCGAACGTCTTGCATGGTCGATAACGCGGTCCATCAACGGCGTGACCTTGGTCGCGACGAACAGTTCAGCCCAGCATGCTGCCCGGAAGCGTTCTGCAAAAAACCGCGCCAGTCCGGCGCAGATCCGGATATCGACGAGCATTCTCTGGACGGCAATCCTGCCGAAGCTGGATGTGCTGTTGGCCTTCAGGACTTCGCTTTCGCAGCCATTTGCCATCTCGTCCAGCCAATCGGCGACATCCAGCGGCGTAAAGCGATGCGACGGTTCTCCGGCGAGCAGCAATTCGGCATATTCACGCGCATTGGCAAACAGCGTTGGATCGAATGTCGGTGCATTGCCGAACCGAACCGGACCTTCCATGTCGAACCCATAGGCGCGTCGACCGGAGCCTTCGACGAGCGCAAGGTTGGTGTAGACCTCCGGCCAGTAGTGGTTGTTCGAGGCGGATGGCCCATGCGCGAGAGTGACCAGCGGCAGAACACGGCTTGCCCAGGACATGCCTTTTTCGCATTCCTCGGCGGCATCGCCGCAGACCTGCTGGAGATAGCGCATCCAGCTTTCGCGCGGCGCATCGGGGTTGTAGAGCAACCGACCCCAGACCCGATATTGATAGTCGTATTTCTGCCAATCGTACCGCGTGGCATAGCCCTGTTTCTGGTAGTTGAAGCGTCCGCCCGGAATGCCTGTCCCCATGCGGCCCTTGAAGCCCAGCGGCTCGCACCATTCCACGCCGTCCGACCCGGCAAACATCGAGCTGCGGCCGTAACCGGCTGCAAATTCGGGGTCTCCCCACAGGAGCACGCGCTGCGTGCCCGGCCAGATGCGGTAGATGACCTTATAGTCCTTGTCGGCCGTCAGCAGATCGCCATAGGAGTAGCGCAGGAATTTTCGCGACCCCTCGCTCAGTTGCTCCCGTTCGCTGCGAGCAACCTCCGGCGGGTATTCCTTCTCGCGGATTGCCGATTGGTGGTAGGGCGGTCCCATATGCTCCGCGAGATATTTTGGCGAGGCGGCGATCGGCATGCCGCTGTCACGGGCAATCCCGATCATCTTGTGGTCGAGACCCTTGCCGTGCATGTCGATTTCGACGGGCCGGCCCGCAGCCGCAACGCCGGCGAACGCGTCCTCCCAAAAACCGTATTCACCCTCGGCGATGCCACCTTCCACATGCACCCGGAAGGTAAGGCCGGTGATTTCCGGTACTTCCTTCAGAAGCGTGGTGATCGCGTCGCGGCAATAGGGTGCGAGATTGTCTTTGGTGACGCCGCGGACGGTATAGTTGGCGCGTGGTACGTCATCGAAATCATATCGCTGGGTCCACAGCGCAAGCTGGAATTCAAGGCCGCGCCTGGCGGCTTCCCGGCCGATGAATTTGAGCATGTCGAGGTTCCGCTCGCGCTCGCCCTCCGGCAGTTCCACCACCTTCACGTCATGGCCTGGAAGGTCGAGCAGATATGGATAGGGGAAATAGAAGTAGACGTCGGTGATCCAGGGGTTGTGATAAGGGTAGTTGTATCCGAAGCCGAGCGCGAGCGAGAAACGGTTGAAACGATTTGTCGCGAGCATCGAGAGATAATCGCGCCACTGCTGGCGGTCGTAAAACCAGACCTTGTCTTCCTGTTCGCTGCAAAACATTCGGCTCATGCTGCGCACGCGGGCGGATGGCCGCTCGACAAGGGGGTAGGTTCCCTCGAAGAGATCCACTCCGGACGCAAACTGCACACGGTCGGCGAGTTCGGTCAAAGCGAAGACCAGTCCGCGGATGTCGGAGCCCCAGGCGGAAATGCGATCGCCCCGCCGGGTAAGAACGAAGCTCTCCGGTGTCTCCGGCAGGTCGACCGCCATGTCGGGGCTCCCGGGGAGACCGGCTCCGGAGACGGTGATGATCGTTCCCGATTGTGCGGCGCTTGCGATTTGAGCCTGCACATTGCGGCGGGCAAGGGCCGCCTGCAGTTCGGTCGCCGCCCAACGGACCGGATGAAGCGCGGCGTCATCCGCATCAGGCAGAACAATGGTGACCGAAGTCGGTGCAGTCATAACGTCATCCTTAGAATATGAAACCATTCGTCGTTGAATGCGGCGGCGATTGCCTGCGCTCCGCGGCCTTCGCCGTCCCGGCAAACGAATGTCTTGAACTGGCCATGGTCGGACCAACCGGGAAGGGTTCCCGGCCGGCGTCGTCGTTTGGAAGTCACGCGGCGTCGATCAGCCGATTTTCGCTCTTGTCAGACGCCAGTGGGCGTAACCCGACTTGAGTTCGTAACCGAGGTCGACATTGGCGGCGCGCACGACCAGATAACCGTTGTCGCTGATCGGCAGGAGCGGCATGTCGGTCAGGAACTTGACCTCGATCTCCTGGACCAGCTTCACACGCTTCTCGAGATTGGGCTCCTGCATCGCTTTCTTCAGCATCTCGTCGATGCCGGGAATGGCAACGCCGTAGTGGCTGAAGTTCGGACCGCCCGAGCCGTCGGACTTGACCTCAGCGGCGGCCGTCAGCTGCTCGATGATCGCCTGGGTCGGGACCGGAGGATAGGCTGCCGAGCGCTGGAACATCGTATTGGTGCCCTTCGCCTGGTCGGCATGGAAGGCCGTGTGGTCCTTGATGTCCAGCTTCATCTCCACGCCGCCGGCGCGAAGCTGTTCCTGGATGATCAGCATCACCGAGGAATAGTCTTCTCGCTGCGAGGTATAGGCGTTGAAAGACAGCCCGTTCGGAAAGCCTGCTTCGGCCAGCAGTTGCTTGGCCTTTTTCGGATCGTGGTCGTAGCGCACGGCCGCCGGTATGGTATCGGCGGTGAAACCGCCGAGAAACGACGGCGGATTGAGGCCATACGTGCGCTGGCTGACCGGTGCCATGGCGCTCGCGAGTTCGTCGCGATTGATCAGATAGGCAATGGCCTGCCGAACGCGGATATCGTCGAAAGGTTTGACAGTCAGGTTCATGGACACGGTGAAGAAGCTGCCCGGTGAAGCCACATCGAAATGCAGCTTGGCATTCCGCTGCTGGATCGACGGCACCCAGCCCGGCGCGCGCACCCCTTCGATCATGTGGACGTCGCCGGACAACAGGGCCAGCGTCCGGGCCGTGGTATCGGCGATATAGCGGATCTGAAGATTGGGAGTTGCCGGCGCGTCTCCGAAATAGTCCTTGTTGACGGTCAGCTTCACGCCCTGTGAGGGATCGCTTTCGACGCTGGCGAGCTGGTAAGGCCCGGTTCCGATCGGATCCTTTTCGAAGGCCGGCGCCCCCTTTTCCTCAAGCGCCTTGCGGGAAATGATGCTCGACGAATAATGGCTGAGCGGGCCCATGATGAACAGCGGGTCCGGCTGGTTGAGGGTGAAGATCACCGTCGCCGGACCGTCCACCTTGACGTCCGCGATATTGTCGAACAGGACGCGGTTGCCGCCCAGTGCCTTGTCGTTGCGCAGGCGATCGAACGTGAATTTCACATCGTCTGACGTCAGGTTGCCGTAGCCCTTGTGGAATTTCACGCCCTGGCGAAGCTGGAATGTCCAGCTCTTGGCGTCCGGTGTCACCGACCAGCTGGTCGCAAGGCTTGGCTGGACCTCGGCGACGCTGGTCGGGAAATGCCCGAGCGGCACTTCGACCAGTTTGTCGAAGATATGAATGATGGCCCATTCGTCGGCGCCCTGAATCGAACGTGCCGGATCTATGGTGCGTACGCCGCGGGCGGCAAAGGCCAGCCGCAGCGTGTCTGATGCCTGTGCGAAAGCAGATCCGCTCAAACTGGTCGCTATGCTTGCACCAGCAATAGTTGCAGCCGTGCGGCCGATAAACATGCGCCGAGATATTGCCATGTCACTCCCTCCCTGGGCGTACCGAACCCTGTTCCGCCTCCACGGCACAAGACGGTTGACGAACAATGCAATCCGATGGTAGCGCTGCCATCGACGGATCGTCAAGCACTGAAGAGCGATTTTTTAGCATGCGCGGAGACAAAGGCCGAAAGGTCCGGCAGGGCAAATGGATTACCTCGGGCAACGCGGATAACATCCCGGCCATCGCAAACATGGCCGTGCGGCAAACATCTCTGCAGATGCGACGCCGTCGGACATTCACTTGATGGAGCCTTAGATGTCGAAACGCCGGACGGACGGTAGACCCACGATAGCCGACGTGGCCGCACTGGCGGGTGTGGGAGCGATTACGGTCTCCCGGGCCCTGCGCGATCCATCGCTGGTGTCCGATATGCTTCGGGAAAAGATCGATACCGCCGTCCGCGAGCTTGGCTATGTTCCCAATCTCAATGCGAGGGCCCTGGCATCCACCCGCAGCGATGTGGTCGGCGTCCTCGTTCCCTCCCTGACCCAGCACATCTTCGCGGATGTCCTGCGCGGCATCTATGACGGGATAGGCCATACGAGGCTGCACATCCAGGTCGGCAACACGCGTTACGATCTGGACGAGGAGGAGCGACTTCTGGCTGAACTTCTCCGGCACAAGCCGGCCGGCCTGATCGTCTCGGGCATTGACCAGAATGCCGGTTCCCGGCGGATGCTGGAAAAAGCCAACTGCCCAGTGATCCAGATCATGGATCTGTCCGACAATCCGGTCAACAAGATCATCGGATTTTCCCATCACAACGCCGCCAAGGCGATGACCCAACATCTCATCGAAGTCGGATATCGCCGTATCGGTTTTCTCAGCGGTTGGATGAACAGCCGTTCGAAGGGGCGTCTGTCGGGTTACGTCGAAGCGCTCGAAGAGGCCGGGATATTCGATCCGCGATTGACGAACGCAGCCGGTGATCTTGGCGCGCTCGCGCTGCGGGGCAGTTGGGACAAGCATCAATATTCGACGCCTGCAATGGGTCGGGAACTGCTTAGCGAGCTTTGGAACAGGGAACCCCGTATGGATGCGGTTTTCTGCAACAACGACGTGCTGGCGCTTGGCGCCCTCTTCGAGTGCCAGGCCCGCGGTTTGTCGGTTCCGAATGATTTCGGCATCGCCGGGTTCAACGACGAGGATTTCATGGAGGCGGCGTCGCCCGCCATGTCGAGTGTCAGAACGCATCGCTGGACCGTCGGACACGACGCGGTGATTGCCCTGCGCCGACAGCTGGACGGCGAGCCGGACGATGAGCGCATCGTTGACGTCGGGTTCGACATCGTCAAGCGCGCCAGCACCGATCGCAGGGCGCAACCGGTGCGGGATGACGATGCTTCGGCTCCCCAACAGACGCGTACTGCAGGCGACGATCGCTGAACCCTTGCCGCGCGAAACACCTGCTGGGTGGACGAATATGATCTGAGCAAGCGCGTCGAGGAGGCGCCGCGCGGATCGGCAGACAAGAGGTTGATCGCAGAGGAAGCCGACAGGCCAAGGGAGGATATTTAATGGCTGAAGAACCCTGGTACAGAACCACAACACGTTGGGGACAGACCAACCTGGTCGAGATCGATCCGGATCGCTACGATGGTGCCTGGTGGCGGGCACACTGGAAAAACACGCGCATCCAAGGCGTGATCGTCAATGCCGGCGGCATTGTTGCCTATTATCCTTCCGCTTTCCCGCTTCATCATCGCGCTCACACGCTTGGGGAAAGGGACCTCTACGGCGAAATCGTCAAGGATGCACGGGAAGCGGGGCTGAAGGTGATAGCCCGCATGGATTCGAACCGGGTTGCGGAAGACTTTTACCGCGCTCATCCGGATTGGATCTGTGTCGACGCGACCGGAAAGCCATATCGTCAGGCGGACAAATACATCACCTGCATCAATTCGCCCTACTACTGGGAATATCTGCCGCAGGTCATGCGGGAGATTATCGAACACAGCAATCCGGACGGTTTTGCCGACAACAGCTGGGCCGGCATTCCGCGCAAGAACATCTGCCATTGCCGGCATTGCGCAGAGCAGTTCCGCGCCCATGCCGGCATCGACCTGCCGTCTGCTCAAGACTGGTCCGACGAGCGTTATCGGCGATGGGTGCGCTGGAACTATCAGCGCCGCACCGACATCTGGGAACTTAACAACTCCGTCACGATGAAAGCCGGCGGCAAACATTGCCGGTGGATGGGCATGATCAGCGGCGACGTGCTGAACAACAGTTCGCGCTTCATCGATCTGAAAGCCATTCTCGCGCGCACCGAAATCGTCATGCTCGACCACCAGCGCCGCAATCCCGTGGATGGGTTTGCCGACAATACGGAAGCGGGCAAGCGGCTGCATGAAGTGGGCGGTTGGGAAAAGCTCATTCCGGAAAGCATGCCGCAATACCAGCTCGGAAGCCCGGCCTTCCGGCTCGCAAGCATGCCCGCGGCAGAGGTGAGGTTATGGTCGTCGGCCGGCTTTGCCGGGGGCATCCAGCCGTGGTGGCACCATATCGGCTCACTCCACGAAGACCGGCGCCAGTACAAAAGCGCAGAGCCGATCTTCTCCTGGCATGAAGCCAATGAGGATATTCTTCTCAATCGCAGGCCGCTGGCCGACGTGGGTGTGGTGTGGTCGCAGGACAACCATGACTTCCACGGCCAGGACAAAGCCAACGACCGCACGATGAACCCCTACAGGGGAGCGATCCGTGCCCTCGATCGCGCCGGGGTCACCTATTTGCCGATCCACGCCGATGACGTGGCTGGTGCGATCGGCCGCGTCGGCGTCCTCATTCTGCCCAATCTCGGCGCGATGTCGGACGATCAGGTGAACGCCGTAAAGGCATTCGCGCAAGCGGGTGGCTCGGTAATCGCCACGTCGGAAACCAGCCTCTATGATGTTTCAGGCGATCAGAGGCGAGATTTTGCACTGGCGGATCTTTTTGGCGTGCGCCGTGGCAGCGGGTCACGGGGCGGGCAGGAGCTCGCCAACCCGGATATCGAGGTTGCCGCAAGACATACCTATCTCCGCCTTGTCCCGGAACTGCGGGCTGCCCTTTATGGCCCGACGGATAACACGGCGCCGGCTGCCATCGGAATACGCCATCCGCTGTTAAGCGGTCTGGAAGGAACGGACACGATTCCGTTCGGCGGCTTCCTTCCCGTCGTCGGCGTCGATGATGACGTGGCGGTCCTGGCGACCTTCGTTCCCGAATTCCCGATCTATCCGCCGGAAACCTCCTGGATGCGCCAGCCCCGGTCGGATCTACCGATGATCACGCTCCGCGAGCCGGCCAGCGGCAGCAAGCTGATCTGGTTGGTTGGCGATCTCGACCGGTGTTTTGCCCGCGACGAGCATCCGGAACATGCGACGATCATCGCCAACGCTGTCCGTTGGGCTCTCGCTGATCGGCAACTGGTGTCGATCGAAGGTGGGCACGGTGTCATAAGCCCGGCGCTTTACGAGCAGCAAGGTCGCTATGTCCTGCATCTCAATAACCGCCTGATCATGGCGAAAATGCCTGGACGACAGGACGAACTTCTGCCCGTTGGTCCGATCACGGTCCGCCTGCGCATCGGCTCGAGAATAATATCCTCTAACATCCGCCTGACCGTACGCGGCCGCTCTGTTCCGGCCATAAAGCAGGGCACCGAGCTTGTTTTCGAGGTGCCGGCCATCGCGGATCACGAAGTCGCGGTTATCGACTTCGATCCGGCATAGCCAAATCCGGAACCGCAGGCTTCCGTCGGGGCGGCGCCAATCGTCCGTCATGGTCTTTGACTTGAAGACCCGATACAGGGAGCCGGCAGGTCAATCGGAGGCCTGGCCGGTCTCTGGAGAATGGACCACCAGGCAGTTGCGGCCGGCCTTTTTGGCAAGGTAGAGGGCCGCATCCGCCTGGCGCTGAAGATGTTCCGCCGACACCAGCCCGCAATCTTGCATCAATATCGCCACTCCAATGCTGACAGTGACATAAGGAACGACGCGAGAGGTGGGGTTTGGAAGAGACGCAGCTTCTACTCTGTTGCGGATTCTCTCTGCGATCACCCTGGCCTCCTGTTCGTCGGCGCCCGGGAGGAAGACGAGAAACTCTTCCCCTCCATAACGGGCGACCTGGTCTCGCTCGTCTCTCATACTGCTTTGGATGATGCCGGCGACTTTCACCAGGCATCGGTCGCCTTCGGCATGCCCGAGATTATCGTTGAGGCGTTTGAAGTCGTCGACATCGCACATCAGCATCGCCGCACCGCTCGTTTGTTTAAGGTCGGCGTTCCAGAACTGATGGAGCGTCTCCATCATCGAACGCCGGTTGGCGACGCCGGTCAGCGGGTCGGTTCGGGCCAGCAGTTCCAGCTGGGAATTGGCGTCAGTTAGCTCCGCGAGGCGACTTCGATCTCGTAACTCGAGCAGGAAGGTCTTGTGAGCCAGAATCGTTGCGGTGCGTCGGGCAACGATGGTTGCTACGACACCGCTCGCGAAAAACAGCGTTCCGGCGAGAGCACTTCCCACCTGGATGTTCGGATTGTGCAGTTGAAAAACAAAATAGATACCGAGAGCAAAAGCACTGATCGCCATCGCCCAACCAAGCGGAATGGGAAATATAATGACGGCGGTGACCGCCACAAAAAGCATGATGGTCAGATGGCGCTCGTAGAACTCGCCACCCGCGTGAACACCGACCAAAGCGACGGACAGGAGGATGAGAAAGACTGCCGAGAGAATGATAACGCCCTGCAGCCATAAAGCGTGCGGTCGCAGGAAGACCATCGCGGCGACAAGAGCTGCGGGAGGAAGGAGGGATGCCGGCCACAGCATCGTCATCACGGTTTCGGTCGGGAGCAGGATTGCGTAGAGGCCCAACGTCAGGACGTCGAGCACGATAACCCAGATCATCCACGCGCGGATGATCTTGGCAGTCTGCGGCCAGGAACGTTCGCGAAAAAGCCGGGCCAGATCCCCATTGAGCCGGATATCCCGCGTGCGTCCGCCCAGGAGGCGCTCGACCTGTTCCACTATGGCCGGACTCAGCCTCGGCAGAGGTTTCCGCGAAGACGCTGTTGCCGATTTGGTAGAACCTATAATTCGCTTGGCGTCCATGTGCCGGATTTAGGGTGCAGATGACTGGGGACAAGACGGGCTAGCGAGCCGACCGGACTCGGGTCGCCAGTTTTACTTTTACGCCTGGGCCTCGATCGGCAGGTTTGTCCGGACGATCGTCCCGGCCGTGTCCGCCTCCATCTGCTCGGGCCGCGCGATCGGCAGATTGACCGTAAACACCGTTCCTTCGCCCTTCACGCTGTCGACGTGAATTTCGCCGCCATGCAACTGGACCACCTGCTTCACCAGGTTCAGGCCGATACCCGTGCCAGCGATGCCGGACGAACTTCTCGCTCGGAAATAACGTCCAAACATCTTCGGCAAGTCATCCGCGTCGATGCCGATGCCTTCGTCGCGAACGGTAATCTGGACACAGTCGTTTTGCTGCGACCCCGTGACATAGACGTTCGGAGAGTCCGGCGCGTATTTCACGGCGTTTGAGAAGAGATTGGTGAACACTTGCTCCAGCGCCGCGCCGTCGCCATAAATAGTCGAGGGAAGCCGCTCCAGATCGAGCAGGAACCGGTGAGATTTGCGTATGCTCTCTTGCCGCGCACTGCAGGTCCTAATGATGTCGCCCAGTGCGCATGGCTTGCGAACGATATCGATATAACCGTGATCCAAGCGCCCGACCGCCAGAATGCTTTCCATCAACTCAAGCATTCGCGAAACTGCGCCGCGGATCTGCTCCGTCTTCTCACCGATAAACTCCGGTGTGACCGCGTTCTTGCGGCGGACGAGACGCTGCGCCGCGCCGTCGATGATCGAAAGCGGAGTCCGGAATTCGTGAGACGCCATCGAAACGAATTGCCGCTGCAACTCGTTGACCTGCCGTTCTTGATCAAGCATCCGTTCGAGTTCCGCAGCCTGGCGCGCGATTTCCGCGGTTCTGCTGCGCACTGTTTCCTCGAGATCATCGCGGTGCTGAAGCAGCGCCCGTTCCGCCCGTTTCCGCTCGGTGACGTCGACAGCGGCAATCAGCGACGCCGGACGACTGTCGAAGGCGAGTTGGCTTGAGTAGATAAAGACCTCGATTTCGGCTCCGCGAGCTGTCCGATGCCGCTGAGACCGATTGGCTTCGCGGCCATGCTCTGCGGCGGCGGCCGCGACCCTCATTCTTTCCCAATCCTCCGGCGGAAGGATGTCCAAGAGTGTCATGGAAAGAAAAAGGTCACGATCATAGCCGTAATGATCAAGAGCCGCCTGGTTGACGTCGAGAAACTGGAGGCTCTCCCGGTCTTGAACCCACATTGGCAAAGGGTTTCCTTCGAACAATAGCCGGAAGGAAGCCTCGCGCATCTTGAGATCGGTGATGTCGACGCGAATCCCCACGCTTCCGCCACCCGAGACGCGTCTTTCCTCGATCCGCACCCAGCGATTCCCCGGCAGGCGCTGCTCATGAGCACTCTTCGGCTCTGCGTGACGGGCCAACCGATCGGTCAGCCATTCTTCCTCACGGCCGATCGCCTCGGGATATTGGCCACGCTGCAGCCCGCTGCGAAGTCTGTCCTCGAAACCCATGCCTTTGACGAGGGGCGCGCCGCTATCGGCGTAAAGCTGCTCGTAGCGGCGATTCCACATCACAAATCGATCGTCTTCATCGAACAGTGCCAAGCCTTCGGGGACGACTTCGAAGGCGGCCAGCAGGCGCGCATGCGCTGCCCGCGCCTCCTGCTCTGCGTGTTCGGCCTGGGCATGAGCCTGAGCAAGGGATCGTTCGGCTAGTCGCGCCTCGGTAACGTCCTCATGCGTCGACACCCATCCCCCGTCGGCGGTGCGCTGATGGCAGCCTCGGATGACTTTGCCCGATCTAAGTTCTTTTACCCAGACCTGCGACGACCCCGCGGCGTTCGTGTCTTCCGCCCATGCGAGATATTCCTCCGTGGACATCGTCGGGACGGCGCCGACTTCGTTCCGCAGCTTTAGGATGTCTTCGAGCGACTGCCCAGGGTGGATCAAGGCTGGGTCCACGCCGTAAACCTCGGCGTAGCGACTGTTGGATAGCGCCAGCGTGCCGTCGGCGTTGAAGAGGCAAACCCCCTGGCTCATGCTGGCGAGTGCGATGCGGAGCTGTTGTTCGTGGCCAAGAATCTGCTTGCGGCCGCGGCTTGACGCCAGTTGTGCATTCACGCGCGCGCCAAGTTCCCTGCTGTCGATCATGCTTGAGACACAGTCAACCGCACCGGCCTCAAACCCGGCGATCCGTCCTTCGATATCGCCCTCAGGAGTGACCAGGATCACCGGTATTTCAGATGTCCCCGAACTAAGCTTCAGGCTGCGGCAGGTCTGGACGCCGCACAAATCTGCAAATGTGATGTCGAGCAGGATAAGGTGAGGGTGTGACGCCTCCACGACTGTTTGTAGGTTCTCCAGGGTGTCGCATGGGGAGACAACCGAGATCTCAATGTTTTCCACCGGCAGCTGACTGAGATCCAGCTTGGCTGCATCTGCGCCGATGACAAGAACTGTCGTCCGTCGATGAGCGGTGTTTTGGGCAATTGCCATCGAAACCGCATCTCCGTCCGGAGCCGCGGGCAGTGAAGACGAGTGTAACTGTAGGGGAAATGCTGTCGCCAATGAAGATCGCCTACCATTCCGCCGCTGATCTGTCGCAGGCCTACAATACGTATCGACTATTAAGGAGAGCTTATAGAGGCGTGTCGCGATATCCTTAGGCTTAACAGCCTATTGCCGAAATCCGCCGCATCCGCGCGCGGTTTCCGTCGGGGCTGAGATCGATATGGCAAGCTCGAAAATCAGGCCGAAGACTTCTATACGTCAGTCGGATTTGAAGCGCCGATCGATATACCTTATCCAATCACCGAGATTCCCGAAGAGAACCGCGAGATCGTATTGCCATTCGAGCAGAAGCAATCTCCAACTCATGCGTTCTGAAGCCAGACCTCGCTGAGCAAGTTGGGCACGAAGGAAATCCATCTTTGCGGTCGGCGAAGATAGGACGGTGGAGCCGTAGCCGGCCTCAACATCTTCAGTCATTCGTTGCAAAACACTGGGCACATTCCTGTGGTCGCTCATACCTTATGCTCCTCATCAATGGATGCCGGGGAGGAGGAGGAGGATGCGAAAACGTGGCGTTCTCCTCACCCATCGAATGTATGTCGTGAGGCGATGTATATCAAGAAATTCACGAGCGGACATGTACACGAACGCGGCATTGATCGGGCCGAAGTGGCCAACGGTTCAATCAATTTCTTTTCGTTGCGCGGCTTGTCCAACGCCGGCGTCTTTGCCCATGCTCGCGTGATTTCGCGTCGTCGTCGAAAGATATGGCCGTCGTTCGAATTCCGAGGTTCGCAACAAACTTCTCAGGCGCAGAAGATCTTTTCGCGCAACGAGCCCGCACAATTTTCCGCTGACGGGATCGACGATCGGAACCCGTCCGGTATCGGTTGAAAGCATTACATCTGCGACGAAACCGACCGTGTCTTCCGGATGGCAAACCGGGACCGAAGCGTCCGAAACCCGTTCGGCAAGCGTTTGCTCCGCCAGTTCGGCTTTCCCCTGCCAGCCAAGTACGTCGCCTCGGGACACAACCCCCGCCAAGCGCCCGGCGCTGTCGATCACGGGGTAAATGCGGTGGGTTTTTTGCGGAGACGCAAAGAGGTCACAGGCGTCCCTTACCGTCATTGTCGCCGGCAGCGTGTCCACCTCCTTGATCATGATCTCACCGGCCCTTGTGAATTCGAACGGATCGATGCCGTATTCGCGGGTGATGTGTTGCCCCCGTCGCGCAATCTTCTCGGTCAGGATCGAACGGCGCAGGAGCAGGACCGTCACGGCATAGGCGACCACCGTCGCTGCCAAAAGCGGCACCAAGGTGTTTATATCCCCCGTGATCTCGACCGCGAAGAACGTGCCCGTCAGCGGCGCGCGCATCGTCCCGCCCATCATCGCCGCCATTCCCAGCAACGCCCAGAAGCCCGGATCATGACCCGGCATTACCAGACCGACAAGCCAGCCAAGAGCACCGCCGAAAATCAGGAGAGGGGCGAGGACCCCGCCGGAGGTCCCGGAAGACAGCGCAAATAACCAGATACAGGTCTTGACCAGGAGGATGGTCAGGACGGTCGAGGCGAGCAGCTTGTTGTTGAGCAGACCGTCGATAATGTCATAGCCGACGCCCAAGCTGCGAGGTTCGATCAACCCCCCGACGCCAATCACGATGCCGCCGAGCATCGGCCACCACATCCAGTGTATCGGAAGCTCTTCGAAGAGATCCTCGATCTTGTAGAGCAGAGTGGTGAGCAGCCCGGATTGCAGACCCGATACGATGCCGATCGCGGCACAGGCCAAAATGCCCCACCATGGCAGAGCGATGTCATAGTGCGTGGGGAACAGCGGCCCCGTGCCGAACAACATCGGCCGCCAGCATATCGAGACGCACGCTGCGACGGCAACGGGGATGAAGCTGCGAGGTTTCCATTCAAACAGAAGGAGTTCGACGGCGAGCATGACTGCTGCGATCGGCGAACCGAAGATAGCCGTCATGCCAGCCGCTGCCCCCGCCACCAGCAGCGTCTTGCGCTCGGCTGCGCTCATATGGAAGAATTGCGCGAACAACGATCCGATTGCTCCGCCCGTCATGATGATAGGGCCTTCCGCACCGAAGGGGCCACCCGTGCCGATCGAAATCGCCGACGACAGCGGCTTCAGCACCGCGACCTTGGGCGACATCCGGCTGCCGCCGATGAGGATCGCCTCGATCGCCTCGGGAATGCCGTGACCTCGGATCTTCTCTGATCCGAAGCGGGCCATCAGACCGATGACAAATCCTCCCAAGGGAGGAATCAGCAAGATCCACGGGGACCGCGGCACGCCTGCGAGCGAGGCCGGTTCTATGCCGATATGGCCGAACCAGACGATGTTGGTGACCAGCGCAATCAGGCTCACAAGACACCATGCCGCGAACGCGCCGCCGGTGCCCACGACAATCGACATCCCGACCAGGACGAGAACACGCTTGTCCGTGGTGAAGTCTCCTGCCTCGCGCCTCGAAAGTCCTCCTGTGAAGTCGTGCGGTCGGTTGCCGGGTTGATGCTGCGACATGGCTTTCCTTTGGCGGGTCGGAAACGGGCGTGGCTTGAGCATGTCGAATATATCGTGATACGATGTAAATCAAGCCGTAAATCCGGGAGCAGCATGATCATGAAACATCAGGAACGTCTCACCGCGGGAGATTACGAAGCACTCGCCGACTTGCGTTATAGCATCCGCCGGTTCCGGCAGTTCAGCGCGCAAGAGGCGGATAAGCTCGGTCTTAAGCCCCAGCAACATCAGGCGCTGCTGGCGATAAAGGGCTTGCCGAGCGGCAGACAGATGACCGCGCGGATGCTGGCCGAGCGCCTCCTGATGACCGGTAGACTGGTGGATGACCTTATTCAGCAACTGATCGACGAAGGTTATGTCGAGGCAGGGCCGTCAACGGTGGGTCGCGCCAAACACGTTATTCGTCTTACGCCCAAGGCGGAAGATGCCCTTGACCGACTGGCAAGTGCCCATCTATTCGAGATCCGGAAGATGGCGCCGGAATTGATGCAGGCGCTCCGGGTCCTGCAGGATCGCCAGAAGATGCAGCGCATGACATGGATGCTTTGACTGCTGACGAAAACGGAGAGCAGATGAAGAAGCTCAGTAGGCTCAGGCAGGTAGACTACGAAACGCTCGCCGACCTTCGTTATGCGCTTCGGCAGTTCATGGATTTCAGTGCATCCGCCGCGCAGGTAGAAGGATTGCCGCCCCAGCAGCACCAGGCGCTTCTGGCGATAAAAGGCAATCGCAACGGCAAACCGATGACGGTCGGAATGCTCGCCGAACGGCTCATCGTCGCCCCTCATACCGCGACGGAACTGATCAACCGGCTTGTGGATGGGGGGCTCGCAGCGCGACAAGTGGATCAGGAAGACCGACGGCGCCAGACCGTTCGGCTAACGGACAAGGCCGAGGAACTGCTAGGCCGCCTAAGCGAAGCGCATATCGTGGAAATCCGCGAGATGACACCGAAGCTGGTGGCGCTGCTCTCTCAACTCGAAAAGATGCCATTGGCATCTGCCGACGACGAGTAGGCAGAAATCGGCCTGAACGCACTTGGTGCTCGGCAATGGCCGGGGGGCAGCGGCGCAGAATGAGGCCGTTCAGCCGCTTGTGCCCTCGATCAATGTCATAGGCCAGATCACGCGGGATGTCTGTCCGACGTAATGGGACTGATAGTCGGGTATGACTGACAGCAGATGCTCCGCCAGGCTGATCCCCAGATCACGAAGAGACAACGTAAAGCAGGTCAGGGCCGGAGAGAGGTACTGAGCCTGGGGACTGTAGCGACCGATGATCGCAATGTCCTTGCCCGGCTTAACGCCAGCGTCCTCAAGCCCTTTGTAGAGTCCTGTAACCAGGATCTCATTGACCAGCACGATTGCCGACGGGCGTGGAGATCTGGAGGCGATCTCATGGGCTACAGCGTAGCCCCCCGCTTCGCTCGGTTTTGCCCGGAAGATATGATCCTCGTTGAGGGCAAGCCCATGTTCTGCCAGCACCTTGCGGCATCGCTCGGCGAACACGTAACCCAGATTGAGATCGCCGTGAGGCCAGATGATCCCGATATCTCTGTGGCCCGCCTTGACCAGCCGTTCGATCGCGACCTCCGCCATTCCTTCGAAATCCAGATCGATCCAGGGTTGGCCGACATCGGTCAGGCTGCGGCCAAGCGAGATGAACGGAATGTTGTGCCGGTGCAGCAGCTCGAACCGTGCATCGTTGCGCCGGGTGGCCGAGAGGATGATGGCATCGGCAAAGCCGCGCGCCACGGTGCGTTGCAGATAGGCATAGGGATCTTCGTTGGAAGAGCAGAGCAGGGCGACGAGATCCAGCTTGTGTCGGCTAAGCACAGTCTGCACCCCGTCGAAAACGCTCATGAAGAAGGCATCCCCCTGGCTGTTGATTTCCGGCCCGGTCTGCATCATGAAGCCCACGACGCCGGTCGAGCCCTTGCGCAGCGAGCGGCCCGACTGGTTGGGGACATAGCCCAGCTTCTCCGCCGCCTCCAGCACGCGCCTGCGGGTTTCCGCATTCACGTCCGCCTTTCCATTGAGAGCGCGGGACACGGTGCCAATGGAAATATCCAGATAATCGGCAAGTTGGCGGATGCCTGTCACAGGGAGCCTCTTGAGGGTTCGGTATAAGACCGTAATCGTTTTCGGAAGCAGTATTGACAAAAAAATTGATGCGTTCATAGTACCGTAAACGTTTACGGATGCACAGGAGGTGTCGTGCCGTAAACATTGCATGGGAGGAAATTGGTGACATACAAGGTCGTTTTGTGTGGCTGCGGAGCAATGGCCAAAGGATGGCTGCGCGCACTTCAGTCCACGCCGGCGCTGAAGCAGGCGCTGACCGTCGTGGGTCTGGTCGATCTCGACCTCTCGGTTGCGCAGGCGCTGGCCGCTGAATTTTCGCTTCAGCCGGTCTCTATCGGATCCGATCTCGCCGCGGTGCTGAGCGAAACCGGCGCGGACATTGTATTTGACGTCGTCATTCCCGCCGCCCGCCATTCTGTCGTCAAGACCGCGCTTTCCCGCGGATGCCATGTGTTGAGCGAAAAACCCATGGCGACCTCGATGGAAGAGGCGGAAGACCTGATCCGCGCCGCAGAGGCTGTCGGGCGCATTCATTCCATCGTGCAGAACCGGCGGTTTATTTCGGGTGTGCGGCGCATGCGGCGGTTTGTCGAAAGCGGCGCGATTGGCGCGATCACCGCGATCCATTGCGATTTCTTCATTGCCCCGCATTTCGGCGGCTTCCGCGAGCAGATGGACAATGTCCTGCTTCTGGACATGGCGATCCACACTTTCGATGCGGCCCGTTTCGTCTCCGGTAAGACACCGCTTTCCGTCTACTGCCTGGAAACAAATCCACCCGGCTCCTGGTATGCCCACGGCGCCAGCGCCAATGCGGTGTTTCAGCTCACCGACGACGTGGTTTTCACCTATCGCGGCTCCTGGTGCGCGGAAGGCCAGCGCACGAGTTGGGAAAGCGAATGGCGCATCGTCGGCTCGAACGGAATGTTGACCTGGGACGGAGAAGACACTTTCCGCGCCTCCGTTGCGGGAAGCGATAGCGGGCTGCTGCGCGGCGCGACGCCGATCGAGGTTCTGCCGCCCGCCCGTGAGGAGGAAACCCACGGACATGCCAGCGTCATCGCCGATTTCCTCTCAGCCATCGAAACCGGCGGCGTGCCGGAAACAGTGGGCTGGGACAACATCAAGAGCCTTGCCATGGTGTTTGGTGCGATCGAAAGCGCCAGATCCCGGCAAACCATCGACCTCGCAGCATAAGGGCCAGCACTATGACCGGACAGCGAAACCATTCCATCCGCATCGGCACGATGATCAGCGCCACCAAGGGCCAGGCGGCCGAGCGGATTTCCCAGATCGCCGATATGGGCTTTGAAAGTTTCCAGCCCTTTTTCTGGCAGACCACCAACGGCCAGGACATCGCCGAGCTTGGCAAGCGTTGCCGCGAGGCCATCGGCGCGCGGGACATTACCATTTCGACCATCGGCATGTTCGGCAATCCCCTGGAAGAAACGGAACTGGATCTCCAGACGCTTCAGGGCTGGAAGGACTGCATCGACAATGCCCATCACTTCGGCGCCACCTGCGTTGCCGGCTTCACCGGGCGCATCCGCAATAGGCCGCTGACGGAAAGCCTGCCGCGTTACCGGCAAATCTGGAGCGAGCTTGCCCGCCGCGCGGCCGACAAGGGCATCCGCATCGCCTTTGAAAATTGCGCCATGGACGGCAACTGGGCAACCGGCGACTGGAATATCGCCCATAATCCGGATGCCTGGGAACTGATTTTCAACGAGACGCCGGACGAGCATATCGGGCTTGAATGGGAACCCTGCCACCAGATGGTCTATCTCATCGAGCCCTTGCCGCAGATCCGCAAATGGGCGCAGCGGATTTTCCACGTGCACGGCAAGGATGCCACCATCCGCTGGGACGTGATCCGCGAGCACGGCATCTTCGGAAAACATCCCTTCGTGTTCATGCGCACGCCCGGTTTCGGCGACAGCAACTGGACCGACATTATTTCGGAACTTCGGCTGGCCGGCTGGTCGGGCTCCATCGACATCGAGGGATGGCATGATCCTGTCTATCGGGATGCGCTGGAAATGACAGGGCAGATCCACGCCCTGAACCATCTGAAACAGGCAAGGGGCGGCACATTCGTCGTCGATCCGGTCTGATGCGCAGGCCGGCTGGCCATAGAAGGAGCTCTGCGCCAGCCGGATGAGAATTGAGGATAACCAAGAAGGAGGAGAACCATGGGTATCCGCAGGACTATGATTTCCATTGCATTGGCTCTAGCCAGTGTCTCACTTGCCGGCATAAGCGCCAGAGCGGAGGACGTGAAACTCGTCCTCTGGTCGCTGGACCGCGATATCCAGCCCGCGCCAAGCCTCATCAAGGAATTCAACGCGCAGAATAACGGCATCCAGATCGAATATCGCCAGCTTCAGTTCGACGACGTGGTGAGCGAGGCGATGCGCGCCTATTCCACGGGCAAGGCACCCGACATCATTGCCATCGACAATCCCAATCATGCGATGTTCGCCTCCCGCAAGGCCTTTCTGGATCTCACCGACATGATCCAGCAATCCAAGGTCATCAAGCCGGAGAACTATTTTCCCGGCCCGCTGAAATCGGTGATGTGGGACAACAAATATTACGGGGTGCCGAAGGCGACCAACACGATTGCGCTTTATTACAACAAGGATCTCTTCAAGGCCGCAGGTCTCGATCCCGAAAAGCCGCCGCAGACCTGGACCGACCTGGTGGCGACGGCGAAAAAGCTTACCAATCCTTCAAAGAACATCTACGGCATCACCTTTTCCGCCAAGGCCAACGAGGAGGGCACTTTCCAGTTCCTACCCTGGGCGCAGATGGGCGGCGCCACCTATAAATCGATCAACAGCGAAGGTGCCGTCAACGCGCTTACCACCTGGAAGCAGATGCTGGATGAAAAGCTGGCCTCGCCGGATACGCTCACCCGAAGCCAATGGGATTCGACAGCCACCTTCAATGCCGGAAATGCGGCCATGGCGATTTCCGGTCCATGGGAAATCGACCGGATGCTGAGCGATGCCAAATTCCAATGGGGCACCGCTCTTCTGCCGGTGCCGGGCGAGGGCGCTCAGCGTTCATCCGCCATGGGTGATTTCAACTGGGCGATCTTTTCCAGCACCAAACATCCGAAAGAGGCCTTCAAGGCATTGGAATTCTTCGCTTCCAAGGATGCCACCATGTACAAGAATTTCGGCCAGCTTCCGGCCCGATCCGACCTTCCGGTCCCGCCCACGGGCAATGCCCTGAAGGATTCAGCGCTCAAAACCTTCGTGGAACAGCTGAAATATGCACAGCCTCGCGGCCCTTCGCCGGAATGGCCGAAAATCTCGAAAGCCATCCAGGACGCGATACAGGCGGCCCTGACAGGCCAGATGGCGCCGAAGGCCGCGCTCGATCAGGCGGCCGCGAAGATCAAGTCGATCGACGGCTGAAGCAGCTACCCTCCCGCGACGACGGCCCGGCACCCATCCGCCGGGCCGTCCTGCAGGCTCTAGCGAGGTTTCGATGAAAAGAGTGTTCTCCAGCGTAACGGATGGCCGCGGTTTCGACCTTGTTCTGGTCGGCGTGCCCTTCACGTTTCTCCTGGCACTGGCAGGGCTTCCGCTGCTCTACAACATCCTGATGAGCTTTCAGGAAGTGGACATGCTCAGCCTTGCCAGCGTCATCCGGCCCTTTGTCGGCTTCAAAAACTATGTCGACCTGTTCACCGAGCCTGAAACCCTATCCATCCTCAAGAACACGGTCATCTTCGTGGTGGGGTCGATCGCTGGGCAGTTTCTCGTTGGCTTCTCGTTGGCCCTGTTCTTCTGGATCAATTTCCCCGGCGCGTCCTGGCTGCGCGGCCTCTTTCTGGTTTCCTGGGTCATGCCCGGTCTCGTTGTCGGCGCCATCTGGAACTGGATCCTGTCCGGGGATTTCGGCGTGCTCAATTTTCTGTTGCAGCAAACCGGCCTCGTCAGCGGCAATATCTTCTGGAGGTCCGATCCGAATTTCTCGCTCTGGGCGGTTATTCTGGCCAATATCTGGCTCGGCACCTCCTTCAACATGATCCTGCTCGCCACCGGTCTTGCCGCCATTCCTGCCGATCTCTACGAGGCGGCGGAAATGGATGGCGCCAATGCCTGGCAACGCTTCTGGACCATCACCCTGCCGATGATGCGCTCCACCATCGGCGCGATCATCGCGCTCGGGCTGATCTTCACACTGCAGCAATTCGATCTGTTTGCCGCGATTACCGATGGCGGACCGAACAATTCCTCCAATGTCGCGCAATACTGGGCCTGGGATCTGTCCTTCCGGCAGTACGACTTCGGCAAGGGCGCCACCATTTCCGTCATCATGACCGTCTTCGTGATGTTTGCCGCAACCGTTTATGTCCGTTCCACACGCCATGAGGTGCGCGGATGAGCGAAATCGCGCGAAACCGGCTGTTGCTTGCCCTGTCCGTGGTCATGGCGGCCGTCTATCTATTCCCGCTCTACTGGATGTATCTGACGGCGCTGAAAAGCGGCTCGGAAATGTTCGCCACACCGCCGACATTCTGGCCGTCCTCTGCCCAATGGCAGACCTTCACCTATGTCTGGGAAAGCCGGAACATGGGCCGCTACCTGTGGAACTCCACGGTCATTGCCTTCGGTGCGGTGGCGCTGATCGCGCTTCTGGGCACCGGCTGTGCCTATGTGCTGGCGCGCTACCGCAATGTCTGGGTGGATATCGGGCTTTTCCTCATCCTGATGTTTCAGGTTCTGCCGGCCTCGCTGATGATAACGCCGATCTTCGTGGGTTTTTCGCAAGTGGGCCTGCTCGAATATCCGCGCTTTGCCGTTATCCTGGCCATTACCGCGAAAAGCATGCCCTTTTTCGTCGTGCTCGTGCGCGCAACCTTCATGGCCGTGCCGATGGAACTCGAAGAGGCGGCGCTGGTGGATGGCAATTCCCGCATCGGCGCCTTCTTCAACATCGTTCTGCCACTGGCGCGCAACGGTATTCTGGTCAGCGCCATCCTCATCTTCATGCAGGCCTTCGGCGAATTCGTCTATTCCAAATCGATGATCCAGGACATTCAACTCCAGCCCGCCAGCGTCGGGCTCAATTCCTTCATGGGGCCGAACACCAGCGAGTGGAACAACATCATGGCCTACGCCACCATGTATGTGACGCCCATCCTTGCCATCTTCGTTCTGTTGCAGCGTCGCATCGTGTCCGGGCTCACATCGGGAGCATTGAAATGACCCACCAAATCGAACTCTCGGCCGTCAACAAATATTACGGCGCCTATCATGCCCTGAAGGATATCGATCTTTCCATTCGCAAGGGCTCGTTCGTCGCGCTGGTCGGCCCGTCCGGCTGCGGCAAGTCCACGCTGCTGCGCTCGCTGGCGGGGCTCGAGACCATATCGAGCGGCGACCTCGTCATCGCCGGAAAACGCATGAACGGGGTGCCGCCCCGAAAGCGCGATCTTGCCATGGTGTTCCAGTCCTATGCGCTCTACCCGCATATGACGGTCGAACAAAACCTGACCTACAGCCTGAAGATCAACGGGGTCAGAAAGGCAGAGAGGCAAAGGGCGGCAGCCGACGTGGCGGCCATCACCGGATTGTCGAACCTGCTCCACCGGTATCCCCGGGAACTGTCTGGGGGGCAACGTCAGCGCGTCGCGATGAGCCGAGCCATCATCCGCAATCCGCAAGCCTTCCTTTTCGACGAACCGCTCTCGAACCTCGACGCAGCATTGCGTGTTCACATGCGCAAGGAGATCAGGGCGCTGCACGACCGCCTCGGCGCGACCTCGGTCTATGTGACCCATGACCAGGTCGAGGCGATGACGATGGCGGATCATGTCGTCGTCATGCGCAATGGCATTATCGAACAACAGGGCAAGCCGCTCGATTTATACGACCGCCCGGCCAATCGCTTCGTCGCCGGCTTCATCGGGTCGCCGGCGATGAACTTCATTCCGGCGCGTGCGACGCCTGACGGAAAAGCCCTTGTTCTGGATCTTGCCGAGCCGCAAACCGTCGATCTCGGTTGTCCGCTGCCGGCTGGGCGTGCCCTGATCGTCGGCATCCGCCCGGAGCATCTCACTCTCGCCGCGGCCGACGCCGTCGGCTTCAAGGTGGATGTCGCGACAGTTGAAACGACCGGCGCGGCAACGTTCATTACCACCGCCACCACGCCTGAGATTGTCATCGCCTTGAACGGCAGGAGCGTAGTGGCGGCGGGCGAAACCGTTCGGCTGACATTTGCTGCAAGCAACGTCCATCTGTTCGACGCCGCGACCGAACAGAGCCTCAAATGATCGTGCCGGCTCGCTATCGGGTGTGTCGATTGCCGCTGGGTACCGACTGCCGGTTCATGGGATGTGTAGCCAAGTATTGAAGGCTGACTGAGCTGAGCGCAAATGAGAACGCATCCATCGCCCTGCCCACTTCGATCAGGAGAGCTCGGCATGTTGTTCTTGCCCCGATAAAGCCTCGAACTCCTCATGCAGGATCTCCGGAACCCTGCTGAGCTCTCGCTGCGCGGAGGTATATATCGGGCGCCAGTGGCGGAAAATTCCCAGAGGCTGTCCGGATTCGAGCAAGTTCATCGCGCGCACCGCTGATTGCTCCTTCCACGAAGGCAAGGTGTCTCGTGGATGGCACGCCGGCATCTGCCATCTTGATGGCAGCACGCGATGAGCTTATATTTTCTGCAAAGGAGACTGTAATGGCCGCACCACAACTCTCTGTTCGAAGCTCCAAGGCAAGGGATCTGGCTCACCGGCTCGCGCGTCGTGAGAATCGTTCGATTGCCGAAGTGGTCGAACGCGCGCTTGAAGCCTACGAGACACGCGAGGCGGGTCGCGAACCGGCGGCGACCTTTTACCCGCGGGTCAACGCGCAAGCTGCCACCGATATTGACCTGGATACCCTCATCCGTGAAAGCCGTAGTCCTCACCAAGGCATCGAGCTTTGATATTTCTCGATACCAACGTTGTCTCGGAGACGTTGCGGAAGGATCCTCACCAAGCCGTCATGGCCTGGCTGGTTCGGTTCGACGCGGAATTGGCATTGCCCACTGTGACAATTGCCGAGATTGCTTTCGGCATTCAAAAGATTAGGCCGGACCAGCGGGCCGAGCGTTTGGAACAGGGGCTGGCGGAATGGCGTCGTCGGTTTGCCGATCGGATGTTTGGTCTCACAGAAGAAGCGGCGCTCGCTTATGGTGAGATCATGGGGCAGGCGGCTCGTCGGGGGCACGCAATGTCAGCACCCGACGCAATGATCGCTGCAATAGCTCGTGTTAACGGAGGGCGCTTGGCCACGCGCAATCTTAAGGATTTTGAAACGACAGGTCTCGTACTCCTCAACCCGTGGGATTTTTAACCCGTTCAAGCGGGTGAGCGTTCATAAACCAAACTCGCCCCGCGGGCCATTTGATCGCCGCCCGATAAAGTGACAACTTCGAAGGCCGGCTTCGTTTGTTCAAAAATGCTCGGACGAAGGAGCGTAGCTTTCCAAATGATGCAGGATTTCAGCGCTTTCCATCATCCCGCGGTGCGAATGAACGTCAGCGGCGATAACCGAGCGCCCGGCTGATATCGTCTGCCGCACTGCGCACCATCAGCAGAAAGCCTTCGCGTCGCTCATTATAGCGCACTGTCGGAACGCCGAGATTGAGCGCGGCGGCGACCGCGCCGGTGCCGTCAAAGATCGGCGCGGCAATGCCGGTCGAGCCGGTGACGAATTCCTGGTCGTTCAGTGCGTAGCCATCCCGGCGGATCTTCACGAGCATCTCGCGGATGCGCTCGATATCGGTCACCGTATAGCGGGTATAGGAGAGGAGCTGGACGCGGGAAAGATAGTGCTCCAGCGCCTCCTTCGGCGTGAAGGCGAGCAGCACGCGGCCGGTCGCGGTGCAATAGGCGGCGATCGCTGCGTCAAGATTGACGTCATAACGAACCCGATGCCGGCTGACGCATTTCGCCAGCCGGCGGATATCGCAATGAGCGTTCATCGTCGCGAGCAGGATGGTCTCGCCGGACTCGTCGCGCAGTTTTTCCATGAATGGTTTCGCTACCACGACCAGCGGCTCTTCATGGCGTCTGAACGGGAAGCCGTGCCGGCTCGCCTCGACGAGCATATAGCGGCCGGCATCGTCCTGGACCACATGACCACGGGCGGCGAGTGTCTGGACGAGGCCATGGGCGCTGCTTTTCGGGAACGAAAGATCACGCACGATCTGGGCGAGCGGAACCGCTTCCCGGCGGGACGCCATATATTCCAGGAGATCGAGAATCCGGCCAGCACTTTTGATTTCGGAGTTCATATATGTGAACAAGACCCCCATTGATGGTTATCGGATCGGCTCATAACAATTCTGCCTAGAAAGCAGCCACTCACGTTTTCGAGTGTTGCGCTGATAAGGATGAACGATCTCATGAATGCGCCGAATAAGCAAAACGATGCCTCCGAACCTTGGACCTGGCCGGATAGTGTCTGGCAGCAAAAGGTTCAGAAGGTGCGTGCCGGGCGTAGCCTGAGACCGGCGAAATGGAAAAACGGCGCGCGCATGGCAGTGGCATTGTCTTTCGATTCCGATCACGAGACGATGGAACTGCGCCATGGCGGAGCCTCCTTCGGCACAATGAGCCGCGGCCAATACGGCGCCCGCGCCGGCATGCCGCGCATCCTGCGCCTGCTTGAAAAATATTCCGTGCCGGCGTCTTTTTTTATGCCGGCCGTCTCGGCGATGATCAATGCGGACGAAGTGAAGACCGTGGTTTCGTCCGGCCACGAGCTTGGCATTCATAGCTGGATACACGAGTTCAATTCGCGTCTCGACGAGGTGACGGAACGCGACCTGGCGCTGCGTGCCGCCGACACGCTCGAACGCCTGTCCGGCATCCGCCCGGTCGGCATGCGAACCGCATCCTGGGATTTCAGCCCTTATACGCTGAAGATTGCCCGCGAGATGGGCCTGCTCTACGATTCCTCGCTGATGGCCGATGAGGAGCCCTACGAGCTTTTAGAAGACGGCGAGCCGACCGGTGTGGTCGAAATTCCCGTCGAATGGATCCGCGACGACGCGCCTTATGTGGCGATGGACCGGATGACCGGGGCGCGACCCTATGGCGGCCCTGCCATGGTTCTCGACATCTTCGCCCGCGAACTCGAAGTCGCCTGGGAAGAGAGCGGGTTGTTCCAAGTCACCATGCACCCGCATCACGTCGGACACCGTTCCCGCATATTCATTCTGGAAGAGATTATTCGGCTCGCCAAGTCGAAGGGCGACGTCTGGTTCTGCACCCATGCAGAACTGGCGCGCTACTGTGCCGACGAGGCCGGGCTAAAGACCGCAGAGAAGGCGGCGTAAGCAGTTCTTGAATACAGCAGCAACAACAATGAGGGTAAGGAACATGTCTGCCAAATTCGCATCCATAGCCGCCATGCTACTGGCGCTCACCGCGTCGACTGCACTTGCGCAAACCAAGGATACGCTGACCATCGACCTGCCGAACGATGCGGCAACGCTCGATCCGCATCTGCAGTGGAACACCGACAGCTACTCGATCTACCGCAATATCTTCGACAACCTTCTGACGCGCGACGTGAAGGGCGAGATCGTGCCGCAGATCGCCAAGTCGTGGAAATATCTCGACGACAAGACGATCGAATTCCAGATCCGCGACGACGTGACCTTCCAGGACGGTACGAAACTCACTGCCGAGGACGTCGCCTTCTCGATCAACCGCATCATCGATCCGAAGTTGAAGAGCCCCCAGCTCTCACAGTTCGACCAGATCGCCAAGGCCGAGGCGGTGAGCCCGACCGTGGTCAAGATGACCACCAAGTCCGCCTATCCGGCGCTGCTCGCCCAGCTCGTCAAGCTGTCGATCGTGCCGAAGGCCTATGTCGAAAAGGTCGGCGACCAGGAATTCAACTTGAAGCCGCTCGGTTCCGGCCCCTACAAGATGGCCAACTGGCAGAAGGGCGTTCAGACCGAACTCGAAGCCTATGGCAGCTATTGGCGCGCCAAGCCGCCGTTCCAGAAGGTGGTCTTTCGCACGGTGCCCGACGTCTCCACTCGCATCGCCGACCTGAAGACCGGCAAGGCCGACCTCATCCGCGACGTGCCGCCGGATCAGGCCGAAAGCATCAAGAACGACAGCAATTCGCAGGTCCTCTCGGTTCCGACCGAGCGCATCGGTTACCTGTTCATCAACGCCCAGGGCGGCGTTACCAAGGACGTCCGCGTCCGCCAGGCGATCGCCTATGCGATCGACCGTCAGGCGCTCGTCGAAGCCCTGCTCGAAGGCTACGGCAAGCCGGTGGAAGTGCTCGGTGCCGAACCGGTCTTCGGTTACACCGATAAGGTCAAGGGATACGAATACAATCTCGACAAGGCGAAGGAACTGGTGAAGGCCGCCGGTGCGGAAGGCGCGACCGTCGAATTCCTAACCTCGCCTGCCTATAGCCGCGCAACCGTCGAAGCCATTCAGCAGATGGTCAACGAGGCCGGCCTCAAGGTGGAGATCTCGTCCAGCGACCAGGCGACCTTCCTGAAGCGCCGCCAGGGCGATCCCGCCAATGCCGGCGGTCTTGCCTTCGGTGCATGGTCCTGCGCCTGCCAGGACGTGGACGGCGTGATCTTCCCGCTGTTCCGCACCGGCAGCATCTGGGCCAAGTATTCGAACCCGAAGTTCGATGAAGCGGTCGACAAGGCGCGCGTCATCCTCGACCAGAAGGAGCGTCTGAAGCTTTACGAACAGGCCTACCAGGTCCTGAAGGACGACGTTCCCGGCATGGGCCTCTACCAGGCCTATGCGCTCTATGGAGCCGCCAAGAAGCTGAAGTGGCAGCCGACCGCCAACGAAGCCATGTTCGTCATGGACATGAGCTGGCAGCAGTAAAAGACAAGGCAGTGCAACCATGTTGAGATACGCCGTCGAACGTTTGCTACAGGCGATCATTGCGATCTTCGGCGTTCTCACCATCGTCTTCGTCGTCATGCATCTTTCGGGCGATCCGACCCTGCTGCTGGTGCCGCAGGACGCATCGGCCGAGATGATCGCCCAACTGCGCAGCCAGCTCGGTTTCGACCGGCCGATCTGGGTGCAATATCTGGAATATCTGGGCGGTCTCTCGCACCTCGACTTCGGCATTTCCGTCGTCCAGCGAGTGCCGGCATTCGATATCGTCGTTTCGCGCCTGCCCTATACGGCGATGCTCGCCGCTGGCGCGCTGGTGGTGGCGGTCGGCATCGGCATCCCGGCCGGCATCATCATGGCGACCAGGCGCGGCGGCTGGCTCGAACGGTTGCTGACGGCGATCGTCGTCACCGGCCAGAGCGTGCCGACCTTCCTGTCAGGCATCGTGCTGATCTTCTTCTTCGGCGTGACGCTGCGCTGGCTGCCGACCTCCGGCTCCGGCGACTTCGCCTCGCTGGTCATGCCGTCGCTAGCGCTTGGGGCGATCTCGATGTCGACATTCGCCCGCATGACCCGCATCTCGATCATCGACGAGCTCGGCAAGGACTATGTCAGGGCAGGGCGCGCCCGCGGCCTGTCGCTCGGCTCCGTGGTGTTCCGCCACGTGCTGCGCAATGCCGCGATCCCGGTGATCACCATCGCCGCGCTCGAGATCGGCAATCTGCTCGCCGGTGCCGTCATCGTCGAGACCGTATTCGCCTGGCCGGGCATCGGCCAGCTTGCCATCCAATCCATCCAGTCGCGCGACTTCCTGGTCGTCCAGGTCATAGTGCTTTTGATTTCCTTCGTTTATGTGCTGACCAGCGTGATCGCGGATTTCGTCTACGCGCTCGTCGATCCGCGCATCCGTCTGGTCCGATAAGGAGAAGGCTTTGAGCACCGCCGTCCTCGCCCTCCGCCAACGCCTTCGCCGGGTCCCTGTCTCGGTCGTCATCGTATCGATCATTTTCCTGGTGATCGTGCTTCTGGCGATCTTCGCACCCTGGGTGGCGCCAGCCGACCCCAACCGGCAGAACCTGCTCGGCCGCCTGAAGCCGCCGGGCTTCGAGATGCGCGGTATCACCTACTGGCTCGGCACCGACGATCTCGGCCGCGATCTGCTGTCGCGTACGCTCTACGGCGCCGGCGTCTCGCTCTCGGTCGCCGTGCTCTCCGTGGTCGTCTCGTCGCTGGTCGGCGTCACGCTCGGCATGGTCGCCGGCTGGTTCCGTGGCAAGATCGAGATCCTCATCATGCGTCTGGTCGACATCATGATGTCGATCCCGGCGATCCTACTGGCGGTGCTGACCGTCGCGGTGCTCGGCCCCGGCTTTCTGAAGCTGGTGCTGGTGCTCGGCCTGACACGCTGGCCGCGTTATACCCGCGTCGCCTATGCCCAGACGCTGCAGGTGGCGAACCTGCCGTTCATCAAGGCTTCGGAACTTGCGGGCGCCGGGGCGGCGCGCATTCTCTTCCATCACATTCTGCCGAATATCGCAGGCCCGGTGCTGATCGTCGCCACCGCGGAATTCGGCCTGATGATCCTGATGGAAGCCGGCCTTTCCTTCCTCGGCCTCGGCATCCAGCCGCCGGCCTCGAGCTGGGGCTCGATCATGAGCGTCGGCCGTCAATATATCGAGCGGGCCTGGTGGATCGTCGCCTTTCCTGGCGCCTGTCTCTTCTTGCTCGTCTTTTCCGTCAACGTGCTTGGCGACTGGTTGCGCGACCAGCTCGACCCACGTTCCCGCAGCCGTTGAGTCTTTTGGCGCTTTGAGGTTTTAAGTCATGGAATTCGAAAACAAGACCATCGTCATCACCGGCGCCGCCGGCATTTTCGGTCGCTGGACCGCCGCCTATTTCGCCCGGGAAGGCGCAAGGCTGTGTCTCAGCGACGTCCGCATGGACGGGCTGGAAAAGGCGGTCTCCGAGCTCGGTCTCGACCGCTCCAAGGTTCTCCTGCATGCGACCGAGCTGACCAGCGACGCCTCGATGCTCGAACTCGTCGATCTCGTGAAGCGCGAATGGAAGGCGCCGGACATTCTCGTCAACAATGCCGGCATCTATACCCGTTTCAGCCTGCTGGAGATGGAATTCTCCGACTGGGACCGCGTCTTCGGCGTCAACCTGCGTGCGCCTTTCGTGCTGTCACGCGAATTCGCCAAGCTGATGATCGCGGAGGGCAAGGCCGGCTCGATCGTCAACATCTCCTCGGGTGCCGCCCGCAAGATGAACCAGAATTCCGTCCCCTATTGCACGTCGAAGACGGCGATTGAACGGCTTTCCAAGGGGTTTGCGCTGGAGCTTGCCGAATACGGCATTCGCGTCAACGTCGTCGAGCCAGGCTTTGCGCCGGGCAGCGAGGTGAGCGAACTTTCCGACGAATACGTCACCAACATGCTGAAGAATATTCCGCTCGGCCGCGCCAGCGGGCCACAGGATGCGCCGGGTGCGATCGCCTATCTCTGCTCGGACAAGGCCGCCTTCATCACCGGCGCCGTGATCAGCGTCGACGGCGGCAATTCGATCGGCAACTACAAGCGCCCTGAACGGGCGAAGACGGCAGGCTGAGGAGAGATCATGGACGCCGCCAAGCCGCTGCTTTCCGTCGACAGGCTGACCATCGATATCGGTGGCGCCAACGTCGTCGACGACATCTCCTTCACCGTCGCGCCCGGCAAGGTCATGGCGCTGGTGGGGGAATCCGGTTGCGGCAAGTCGCTGACCTCCTATGCCATGCTCGGCCTGCTGCCGCCGGCCGCCAAACGCACCGCCGGCCGGATCATGCTCGAAAACACCGATCTCGCCGCCCTCTCGGAACGGCAGTTCCGCAAGGCGCGCGGCAAGGACATCTCGATTATCTTCCAGGAACCGAGCGCCTCGCTCGACCCGCTGACGACCGTCGGCTCGCAGATTGCCGAGGCCTATCGGGTCCACCACGGCGTCTCAAAAGCAGAGGCCTACGAGAAGGCGCGGCAGATGCTGGTCGATGTCGGCATTCCCGACCCGACCCGGCGGCTGGATCAATATCCGTTCGAACTGTCGGGTGGCATGTGCCAGCGCATCATGATCTCGATCGCGCTGATCTGCGGCCCGCGCGTTCTGGTCGCCGATGAACCGACTACGGCGCTCGACGTGACCATCCAGGCGCAGATCCTCGACCTGATGAAGAAGCTGGTCGCCGACCGCGGCACCGCGATCGTGCTGATCACCCACGACATGGGCGTGGTTGCCGACATCGCCGACGACGTGGCAGTCATGTATGCCGGCCGCATCGCTGAAATTGCGCCGGTGCACGATCTCTTCCGGCAGCCGAAGCATCCGTACACAGCCCTGCTGCTTGCCAGCGTTCCCAAGCTCGATGATGCGCCCAAGGCGGACCTCGCGACGATCGAGGGGACGGTGCCGACGCCGAACGAATTCGGCGTCGGTTGCCGTTTCACCGAACGCTGTCCGCTGGCGACCGACAAGTGTCGCACCGAACAACCGCCGCTTTTTGATTGCGGCGGAGGCCATCGCTCGGCCTGCTGGCATATCGACCGCATGGCGGAAATCCGCGAGGTGGCGGCATGAGCGATCATAAGAACGTACTCGAAATCCGCGACGTCGCGGTACATTTCGGCGGCCGAGGCGGCCTGCTCGGCAAGTCCGGCCCGGTGGTCAAGGCCGTCAATGGCGTCGACCTCGATATCGCCCGCGGCGAGACCGTGGCGCTGGTCGGCGAATCCGGCTGCGGCAAGTCGACGCTTTCCAACACCATCGTCGGCCTGCAAGCGCCGATCTCCGGCAGCGTCCGCATCAGTGGTGACGAAGTGGTCGGCGCCAATCGCCGCGAGCTCAACGACATCCGCCGCAAGGTGCAGATGATTTTTCAGGATCCGGCGCTGTCCCTTGATCCGCGCTCGACCGTCGGGGCCACGATAGGCGAACCGCTGATCGTCCGCGGCGTCGCCAGGGGGAGGGCACTGAAGGAACGGGTCGCGACGCTGCTGCAGCAGGTGGGCCTGCGGCCCGAACACGCGGACCGTTATCCGCACCAGTTCTCCGGCGGCCAGCGGCAGCGCGTGGTGATCGCCAGGGCGCTCGCCCTCGAGCCGGATCTCCTGATCTGCGACGAGCCGGTTTCGGCGCTCGACGTCTCGGTACGGGCCCAGATCCTCAACTTGCTGGTGGCGCTGCAGAAGCGCACCGGCGTTTCCTATCTCTTCGTCAGCCATGACCTCGGCGTGGTGCGGCATATCTGCGACCGGGTCGTCGTCATGTATCTCGGCCGCTTCGTCGAGATGGCCGATCGCGACACCTTCTTCGCCAATCCGAAACATCCCTATACCAAGGCGCTGATGTCGGCCGTGCCGGAAGCCGATCCGCAAGTGCAGCGCGCCAAGCAGCGCTTTATCCTCAGCGGCGAACTGCCAAGTCCTTCAAACATCCCGTCCGGCTGCGCATTCCATACGCGCTGCCCGCTGGCGACCGAAATCTGCTCGAAAGAACGGCCGGAACTGACGCCCCGTGCCGATGGCGCGCGCGTCGCTTGCCACCACGCCTAAGAAGCCACCACGCCTAAGAAGCCATCGCGCATGAGAGACTGACATGACTGACGCCCAGGCACACGAAACCCTCCGGCTGACCGGCCTAGAAGCGCAGGCGGAAATCCGCATCGACCGCTGGGGCATCCCGCATATCAAGGCGGCAAGCGACAAGGACCTGTTCTTCGTCCAGGGTTTCAACGCCGCCCGCGACCGGCTCTGGCAGCTCGACCTGTGGCGCAAGCGCGGCCTCGGCCTGCTCGCCGCCGACTTCGGCCCTGGTTACCTGGCGCAGGACCACGCCGCCCGGCATTTCCTCTACCGCGGCGACATGGCTCCCGAATGGACCTCCTATGCGCCGGATACACAAGCGATCTGCACCGCCTTTGTCGCCGGCATCAATGCCTATGTCGCGCTTTGCGAAGCAGAGCCGGCCCGGTTGCCGCCAGAATTCGTTGTCTTCGGCACCAGGCCGTCACGCTGGCAGCCGGCCGATGTGGTGCGGATCCGCAGCCACGCGCTGACCCGCAACGGCATTTCCGAAATCCTCCGCGCCAACATCATGGCGCTTGCGGATGCGGAGACCGACCTGCTGCGCTTCGAGCTCGATCCGCCGGTTTCGCCGAAGCCGGAGGAGGGGATTTCGCTCGCCGATATTCCGCTTTCCGCGACGCGCCTCTTCAAGCTCGCCACGGCGGCCGTCACTTTTGACAAGGCCCGGCTTGCGGCAGGGCTGGACGACGTCTGGAAATGGACTGAGGTCACCGATCTCGGCGATATCGTCCAGGCGATCGCGGAGGAGGGATCCAACAATTGGGCTGTCCACGGTTCGCGCACCGAAAGCGGCCGGCCGATCCTCGCAAGTGATCCGCACCGAGCGCACGCAGTGCCGTCGCTACGTTATCTCGTTCACCTCCAAGCGCCGGGCCTCAATGCCATCGGCACCGGCGAGCCGACCGCGCCCGGCATCTCGCTCGGCCATAACGACCGCACCGCCTTCGGCCTCACCATCTTCGGCGCCGACCAGGAAGACGTCTATGTCTACGCGACCAAGGACGGCGATCCGGAACAATATCGTTACGCCGACGGCTGGGAGAAGATCACCCGCATCGAGGAGAGTTTCGCGGTCAAGGGCCATCCCGACCAGCCGATGACGCTGTCTTTCACCCGCCACGGCCCGATCCTCCACGAAAACCGGAAGATCCGTCAGGTCATCGCCATCCGCTCCGTCTGGCTGTCGCCCGGTTCGGCCGCATATCTCGGCAGCCTGTCTTATATGCGCAGCGGTTCGGTGCAGGCGTTTTCGCAGACGCTCGGGTCCTGGGGTACGCCCTCGGTCAACCATGTCAGCGCCGATGTGGACGGCAATATCGGCTGGTTCACCGCCGGTTTCACACCGGTGCGCCGCAACTGGGAAGGGCTGCTGCCCGTGCCGGGCCATGGCAGCCACGAATGGGACGGCTTCCTGCCCGCCGGCGAACTGCCGCGTGCTTATAACCCGGCCGATGGTTTCGTCGCTTCAGCCAACGAGATGAACCTGCCGGCCGACCGCGATCCAAGCGCTCCATCGATCGGACACGAATGGGCGGAAGTGAGCCGCGCCCTGCGTATCAAATCGGTCCTGCGGTCCGATCCCAAACACACGCTGAAGGGCTCAACGGCGCTGCAGACCGACATCTATTCCCGCCCGGCCGCGACCATCTGCGCCGTGCTTCAAAAAGTTGCCAGCCGTCAACCGCTGGATGACCGGCAGGAACATGCCTTAAAGCTTTTCAACGGCTGGGATTATCGTCTCGAAGCGGGGAGTGCGGCGGCGGCGCTGTTCGAAGTCTGGTGGATGAAGCACCTGCGACCGGCACTGCTGGCAAGGTTTGCACCGAACCCGACCGTCCGCCAGTTGCTGCTGCCAGGCGATGTCGACCGCATGCTGGTACTTCTCAGCGAACCCGGCGCGCTCTGGGACGCCGCCGACCGCGACTCCATGCTGCTTTCGACGCTTTCCGTAGGCTTTGCCGATTGCGAAATCCGGCTTGGCCCTAATTCGTCGGCCTGGCGCTGGGGCGACCTGCACCGCGCGCTCTTCGAACACGCGACCAGCCGCATCAAGACCGAAGGGGACCCCGACTGGAACGTCGGCCCGCTGTCCATCGGCGGCAGCCGTTCGACGCCCATGCATGCCGGTTACCGGATGGGCGATTTCGGCGTCAACGCGGGCGCGTCCGTCCGACTTATCATGGATGTCGGCGACTGGGACAATAGCGTCTGCATCAACACACCCGGTCAGTCCGGTGATCCCCGTTCGCCGCATTACGGCGACCTTGCCCACGCCTGGTCGAAAGGTGAATACGTGCCGCTCCTCTATAGCGACGCCCGCATCGCGCTGGAAACCACCCACCGCATCACACTTCTACCGGCTTAAGCCGGCGGGAGGGAGCTGGGGAGCTTCTCGGTTAGTGAGGCTTGTACAGCTCACCGCGATCAAGCCTGGATCGCCCGTCCTAATGTATAAAGACGATGCGATCGTCAATTTCGGTGGCGTCGTTTGGCAGTTAATTTGAGAATAACCGTCTTCGTTTCGCACCGATCAACGCCGATTTGGGTCATGTTGATAAAGTGGGGGAGCCAAATATTCGCCGTGGCGATCGCCAGGAATGCCGCGAATGATGTTTTGGTCTTGTCGTAGCGATGCGCGTCCCACACCCCTTGCTCGGCCCGGCGACGGAACAGAACATAGACGGAATTCCACTTTCCGTATCGCTCATGCATATCCCGCCACGGGCAGCCGATTGTCAACATGGCCTCGGCAATTTGGGTGAAGACGCTCATATGTGAGCAGATCGCTGGTTCAATCCCATCAAGAGCAGGGTTTCGCAGACGATTTTCGGGGTATGAGGGTCGGAGCCGAAATACGGATTCGATCGTCAGCTGAAATGGTGCCGCTTGTGAGCAGGTCCAAAGCGTTTGACGCAATCTGCTCGAAGGGGACCCGCAGTGTCGTGAGCGGCGTCGGAAGATGATTGACGATCGGGATGTCGTTGTATCCGACGACTGAAACATCGTTGGGTACGGATATCCCGAGGCGTGACAGGCCGGAAAGAGCACCGATTGCGGTGTTGTCGTTCACGGCAAAGATCGCCGTCGGGCGATCTTTGAGGCGCATGAGCTGCAGGGCCGCATCCGCTCCGGCGTCGATCCCGAAGGTCGACGGCACAATGCAATCCGGGCGGAGCGAGATGGCGGCCTCTTGCAGTGCCTGCCTGTAGCCTTCGACGCGCCCGCGCGAGCTGGAGGCATATGAAGGACCGGCGATCACTCCGATACGACGATGACCGAGATCAAGGAGGTGGCGCGTCGCCAGATATCCGCCCAGCCTGTCGTCGCCCACCGAAGAAAGGCTCCGTCCATCGGTACGCAACGCCAGGACAAAAGGTACCCCCCGGGCCGCGAGCTTGTCAGGAAAATCGTCATCCTCGCGGGCAGTCGAAAGGATCAAGCCGTCGACGCCTCGTTTCAGAAGAGACTCCGCAGCAAGTCTGTCGGCCTTGGGCTTGTCATCCGTCGTTGCGACAATCGCGAAGCGCCCGCTTCTGCTGCATGCTTTTGCCAGGGCTTCATAAAGCATTGCCATGACGGTATCGGTCAGCCGGGGCACGATCACGCCAACCGTCATCGTGTTGCCGCGTCGGAGGCTCGCTGCGGAGACGTCTCGGACATAACCCATGTCTTCGGCGATTTTCCGGACGCGGCGCGAAGTTTCGTTGTCGGATCGGGGAAGTCGTTCATCGAGGATGCGCGATACCGTCGATTTCGAAACGCCAGCTGCCGACGCGACATCAAGGATGGTCACCCGTGTCTGACGGCTCACTTCTCCGGGCTTTGAATCCATTTCGGTTTTTTCCATCTGCGGCGTTCTCGCGGTCAACGCGCCAACCATGCAACAAAAAAAATGTTGACTCCAGCAAAATCGGAAACGATAGTGGGAACGTTCCCATTAACGATCCCATCGCTGATCGCAAAGGCGGACAGCGGCTATCTAGGAGGAGAAAAACCTATGCCAACGATGGATCTGAGAGGTCTGAGCCCGGCACCCGTTACCGCGTTTACCCGCGACGGAGAGGTAGATTATCCGGCCAATGCCCGTATTGCCAAATGGCTTGCCGGCATGGACGGCGTCAAGAGCCTCGTTATCCTTGGCCATGCCGGCGAAGGCACGTTCCTGACCGAGGAAGAGCGCCTGAAGCTCATCCGCACCTATGTCGAAGCCGTCGATGGTCGGGTTCCAATCATTGCTGGCATCACCGGCGAGGGTACCAAGGTTGCCGCAGAAGAAGCCAAGAAGTGCAAGTCTGCCGGCGCGACCGGCGCTCTTGTCTATCCAAACCATGGTTGGCTGCGTTTCGGCTTCCAGAAAGGCGCCCCGCAGGATCGCTACAAGGCGATCTGGCAGGAATCGGGCCTGCAGTGCATCCTGTTCCAGTACCCGGATGCCACCAAGGCTTCCTACGACCTGGACACCCAGCTTGCGATCGCGACCCAGGATGGCGTCGTCGCCACCAAAAATGGCGTTCGAAACATGAAGCGCTGGTACGTCGAGATTCCGGAACTCAAGAAGGCCAACCCGAACCTGCAGATCCTGAGCTGCCATGACGAATGGCTGTTGCCGACCATGTTCGATGTCGACGGCCTGCTCGTGGGCTACGGCAATATCACACCGGAGCTGCTGATCGACCTGATCAAGGCAGGAAAGGCGCAGAACTATCCGGAAGCCCGCCGGATCTTCGAACGTCTCCTTCCAGTCACCCGTGCCGTCTACCACCGTGGTTCCCATATGGAGGGCACCGTCGCCCTCAAGCTTGGGCTTGTCCATCGTGGCGTGCTTGATCATGCCACGATCCGCGAGCCCCTGAAGAACCTCGGCGAAAAGGCCGAAGCGGAGATCTTTGCAGCCTTTGATGCTGCCGGCATCGGCCGGGTTGAGCAGCTTCTGGCAGCCGAGTGACTGAGGACGCCCCCGCCTCTCGAGCGGGGGCTCCTAGCGGGGAGGGGATTGCGGGCGCATCGGGAGTGACGTGCCGCGGTCGCACCGTCTGTCACGCTGGTGCCTGGTTAGCCGATGAGAGAGCCATGCCTTCCGGATCCACAGCGACACCATACCAAAGGGTCCCGAAGTTTAAGACATCCAACGCGTAGGTTCGACGCCAGGCTGGGAGAGTAGGCCGGGCAGAGGGAGGAAACATGAATATCGAACAACGGATGGCCGCGCCGTCGCCGGCCGTCGACACCCAAGCTGAAATCAGCGCCCGCCTAGAACGGCTGCCAGTGACCCGGGAGGTCTTCTGGGCTCGAAATATCGTCGGCGCAGCGACATTCTTTGACGGCTACACCGTCATTGCCATAGCCTATGCCATGCCGGTTCTTGTCCGCGAATGGGGTTTGACCCCGGGACAGACGGGCATGATCCTGTCGATGGGCTACCTGGGGCAGTTGATCGGCGCCATTTGCTTTGGCTGGCTTGCCGAGCGGATCGGCCGTCTCAAAGTGCTGCTATTCACCATCCTGCTCTTCGTCAGCATGGACGTCGCATGCCTTTTTGCGGCCGGTGCCGGCATGATGATGGCATTGCGTTTCATTCAAGGCATCGGAACCGGTGGAGAAGTTCCGGTCGCGAGTGCATATATCAACGAGTTGATCAGCTCGAAGGGGCGGGGCCGCTTCTTCCTGCTGTATGAGGTCATGTTTCTGCTCGGCCTCGTCGGCGCAGGCTTGATCGGCTATTTCATGGTCCCAGCCTATGGCTGGAAGGCGATGTTCGTCGTCGGCCTGATCCCGGCCGTCCTCATGATCCCGCTGCGCTGGTTCCTCAATGAATCACCTCGCTGGCTTGCCGCCAACGGCCGCTATGAGGAAGCCGACCGGATCGTCACCAAGTTGGAGAACAGCGCTCGTGCTGCCGGCAAGGATCTGCCGGAGCCGAAAATCGTAGCCGCCCCCGTCCGTCGTCGATCGGACTGGCGTGAACTTTTCCAGGGCATCTATCTCAAGCGCACACTGTCGATCTGGGCGATGTGGTTCTGTGCCTATATGGTCGCCAATGGGACGATCACCTGGCTTCCGACCCTCTATCGCCAGACATTCAACCTGCCGCTGGAAACCAGTATCCTATACGGGTTTATCACCTCGGTCGGTGGCGTGATCGCGGCCGTTATCTGCGCATTGCTCATCGACAAGGTCGGTCGCAAGCGCTGGTACACCGGTGCCCTTCTGATCGCACCGGTCCCGCTTGTCATCCTCGCTTGGCTGGGTGCGACGTCGGCAACACAGGTCCTGATCCTGGCCGGTCTCGCCTACGCCATCGTCCAAACCGTGACTTTCTCGCTCTATCTCTATTCGGCGGAAATCTACCCGACCCGCCTTCGTGCCATTGGCACGGGTACAGGCAGCGCCTGGCTTCGTCTCGGATCCTCCGCGGGCCCTATCGCGGTGGGTTGGGTCATGTCGTCGATGGGCATCCAATATGTCTTCGGCGCGTTCGCAGCGATCCTTCTCGTTGGCGCCCTGGTGACGGCCCTCTTCGCGGTCGAGACCAAGGGTCAGGTTCTGGAGGAGCTTTCGCCATGATGCCCTGATGCGTTAGCCATGAATAAGAGTAGGGATCAAAGGCTCGGCGAGGATCGCCCGGGCCTTGATCTTTCACAGTTGCACCTGCGCACGGATTGGTCATCGTTTTACCCCCCCAAGATTGCTTCGCTGTCCGACGCAAATACCGAGGCGGCGCGAGCGGCTCCCGAACCGCGAACTCGGCACGGCTTACGACGACAAGATCCCGGTCGCCCCTCCGGAAAGGTTCGCTAGCTTGCTCCAAATGGTAAAATTTGCCAGTCGTTATTCAGGTCCATACTGGACGGAAAATGATTGTCGAACGTCGATTTAGCCACGCCGGCTTCCGCGATGTTGCCGTCAGTGCCGACAGCGCGGATGGCTCCTTCGTAAAAGAGCCGGGTCACGGCGTCGAGCAAACGGCGACGGGTCGAAGAGAAACTAGCGACGCTCGATCATTCAATGCGGGTTAGTTTTTCGCGAGTGAGAGCGACCTGGAAAGTTCCATCCGACAGAAGCTCAACAAGATACCCATTGGACGTATAGTAAATAACCGCTGGGGGCGCTTGGTCGCCGGCAGAGGGGTCAGCCTCCCGTGTAGCCTCTATAACCATCACCATGGAACCTCTTTCGTTCAAGCAGCTAATCAGTTGCTCCCGTGGGCCCATCATGTCGTCCGTCCTGTTGTCCACCCGGAATGAGCTTAGAGAGCGAGCCGGCGGGGAACAAGTACAGGCTTGGAAGAGACGGCTATATTGTCCGTTAGAACACCTCGGCTTCGACGGGCGATGCTTCCAGCGCCGGTTACGCTCGTGATGCTGGCTTGAGATAGGCGGTGAACTTAACCATCAGAATGGTTCGACGGGTCGGCCTTGGGCGGCAATTCTCCCGGGCGGATGACGCGCGAGTTGCTGGGATCTGCGTTTGGAGGCTGGAAAACACAGTTCTCACAGCATTTTCCGGCCGTATTCTGCCGTTGGACGAGGCGGCAGCCGTCAAGGCCGCCCAATGGCATGTGCCCAATCCCAGACCGATCAATGCCGCCTATATTGCAGCGACAGCCTTCACCCGACGTATGAAGCTGGTGACTCGCAACATCAAGGACTTCAAGGATATGGAAGTGGCACTCGTGAACCCGTGGGACACGCCGGCCTAGGCCCATCTTCTGCGGTGGTCAGCATTGCTATCGCATCTGAGCTCGTTACGCGGTGCATATAAGAGTAGGGACCGGTCGCAGCGATCAGGCCCCAGTGTCGACGAGGGCGCTCACAAACGAGCTTCGCAACGACCTCTTCTGGGCTGCCCCACGGCGCAATCCGGAGTCACTGTGCGATGTTTCGCTCCCGCTTTACCCGCTGGCTAATCTGCAGAACTTCGTGAAGACCCAAGGCACCAGGCAGCCTTTCAGCGTGACAGGCGCGGAGCGAGACCTGGTTTGGGGTGGCCAGAAGTCTCGAGCTTCGTCTCGGCAGAGGTTTCTGCTCCAATCACCAAGGACGCCGCCCTTCGGTCGACGACAACGGTCATATTAGCCCATGCGCTCGGAGGCATAGGAACCTGGGCTTGCCGGGAAGACGACGGTGCGATGTCCGTTGATGAAGGTGCGGTGGTGGATATGGGCGTGGATGGCGCGCGCCAGCACCTGGCTTTCGACGTCGCGGCCGAGAGAGACATAGTCTTCCTGAGACTGCGCATGGGTGACCCGCACGGTGTCCTGCTCGATGATCGGACCTTCGTCGAGATCGGCGGTGACGTAATGCGCGGTGGCGCCGATCAGCTTCACGCCACGTTCGAAAGCCTGCTTATAGGGATTGGCGCCCTTGAACGACGGCAGGAAGGAGTGGTGGATGTTGATGATCCGGCCGGACATCTTCTGGCACATCTGATCGGATAGGATCTGCATGTACCGGGCAAGCACGATGAGTTCAGTGCCGGTCTGCCTGACGAGGTCCATGATGCGCGCTTCGGCCTCAGGCTTGTTGGCTTCGGTCACCGGAATATGATGGAAGGGGATATCGTGATTGACCACGACCTTCTGGTAGTCGAAGTGGTTGGAGACGACGCCGACGATCTCGATCGGCAGGGCGCCGATCTTCCAGCGGTAGAGGAGGTCGTTGAGGCAATGACCGAAGCGCGATACCATCAGCAGGACCTTCTCCCGCCTGGCGGCATCATGCAGGCTCCAGTTCATGCCGAAACGCTCGGCGATAGCGGGGAAGCCCTGTGCGAGCTTCGCTTCATTGGCCTCCTTCTCGGAGATGAAGGAGACGCGCATGAAGAACTTGCCCGTGCCGAGGTCGTCGAACTGGGATGAATCCACGATGTTGCAGCCCTGATCGGCGAGATAGCCGGAGACTGCAGCGACGATGCCGCGGGTCGACTGACAGGAAATGGTCAAAACATAGGTCTTCATGGTCATCTCGTGAATGGCCTGTGACGGCGTCATCTCAGTTGTAAGACGGGTGCATGGGGGAGGCGGCGCCGGTTGCTCGGAACCGGCACCGCCTCTGCGCCTGGGGAGGTCCTTCAGGCGCGGGATTTCTTGCGTTGACGGTGCACGTCAATGACGACTGCCGCGACGATGATCGCACCCTTGACGATCTCCTGGTAATAGGCGCCGACCTTGAGGAAGGTGAAGCCGGAGGTCACCACACCGAGAATAATCGTGCCGATTACCGTCCCGGTGATCCGCCCTACGCCGCCGGAGAGCGACGCGCCGCCGATGACGGCCGCTGCGATAGCGTCGAGTTCGAAGGAGACACCCATGTTCGGCTGCCCGGACTGGGCGCGGGCAGCGAGCATGACGCCGGCGAGGCCGGAGAGAAGGCCGGCCACGGCATAGACCTTGATCAGGTGCTTGCCGATATCGATCCCCGAGACGCGCGCAGCCTGGCTGTTGGCGCCGATGGCATAGGTGAACTTGCCGTAGCGGGTATAGGACAATCCGATGTGGAAGATGATCGCCACGACGAAAAAGACGATGACCGTTCGCGGGACGGGAAAGCCCCAGAGACTGAAGCTCTGGCCGAGCCAGGCGAAGTTTTCGTTGAGCAAAGCGACGGGCTGGCCTTCGGTATACCATTTGGCAAGGCCGCGGACTGAGACCATCATGCCAAGCGTGGCAATAAAGGGCGGAATGCCTGTCTTGGCGATAAGAAGGCCGTTCAGAAAACCCAGGAATGCGCCGAGCAGCACGCCGACCAGAAGCGGCCAGAACGGGCTGGAATCGATGAACCAGTCCAGGCCGAATGCGGCGTATTCGGGTTGCAGGAAGACGGCGCGGGCATTCAACGAGGTCTGAGCGAAGCTCGCAGCCACCATGGCGATAAACCCGACCATGGAGCCGGACGAGAGATCGACGCCGCCGGTGATGATGACCTGCGTCACGCCGACCGCGATAATCCCAGTGACGGCCACCTGCAGGACGATGATGGACAAGCGCTGCTTGTTCGCCAGAAAGCTTTCGCCCACGACGTACCAGCCGATCACTTCAAAGATAAGGGCGATCCCGATCAGGACTGCCAGGATCGAGAATTCCGGCGGAAGTCGCCGAATTTTCTTCAAGCCCGTCTTGGAGGTCTCCCCCAGTTCGTTGATGGCATCAGACATGATATCCTCCCGACTGTGTCGTCAGCGCGACGCCAGCTCCATTATCTTGACTTGATCGGCTTCGGCTCTGTCCAGGATGCCTGTGACCCGCCCCTCGTGCAGCACGACGATGCGATCACTCATGCCGAGCACCTCCGGCATCTCCGACGAGATCATGATGATCGCCACACCTTGGCCCGCGAGCTGCGAGACCAGCCGGTGGATTTCGGCCTTGGCGCCGACGTCTATGCCGCGGGTGGGTTCGTCGAGAATCAGGATCTTCGGATTGGTCATCAGCCAGCGACAGATCAGCACCTTCTGCTGGTTGCCACCCGACAGGTTGATGATCGGCTCCCGCATGTCGGGCGTGCGGACCCTGAGGCGGTTGGCCATGTCGGTGGCCGCCTTCCGCAGCTTGTCCTGCTGTACGAAACCGAGCTGCACATAACGCTGTTGCAGCACCGCCATCTGCGCGTTTTCCTGGATGTCGAGCAGCAGGAAACAACCGGTCTCCTTTCGATCCTCCGTCAGAAACGCCATGCCGTGCGCCATGGCGACGGACGGCGAGGAGACGGTCAATTGCTTGCCGAAGAGCTCGATCGTCCCGGAACTTGCAGGCGTCACGCCGAAGATCGTCTCCGCGACGTTGGACCGGCCCGAGCCGACGAGGCCGGCAAAGCCGAGGATCTCACCGGCCCGGAGATCGAAGGACACGTCGCGGAAGACGCCGTTCAGCGTCAGCCCTTTTACCGACAGCACGACGTCGCCGATCTGCGCCGGTTCTTTTGGGAACATTTGAGTGATCTCGCGCCCGACCATCATGCGGATGATGTCTTCGCGGGTCACCTCCGAGGAATTGCAGGTCGCAACGTACTTGCCGTCGCGAAAGACGGAGAACTCGTCAGCGATCTCGAAGAGTTCGTTCATCTTGTGGGTGATGTAGATGATGCCCTTTCCTTCTCCGCGAAGCGAGCGGATGATCCGGAAGAGGTGGTTCACCTCCCTTTCGGTGAGGGCTGATGTCGGTTCGTCCATGATGAGGACATCGGAATCGAAGGATACGGCCTTGGCGATCTCGACCATCTGGCGGTTGGCCACGCTGAGCTTGCCGACCTTGATTTGTGGATCGATCTCGATCCCGAGGCGCTCAAACAGCGCGCCCGTCTGACGGTTCATTTCGGCATGGTCCACGATACCGAAACGCCCGAGCGGCTCACGGCCGATCCAGATGTTTTCCGACACGGTCATGGGCGCCATCAGATTCAGTTCCTGATGGATCATCGCGATTCCGTTCTGGAGCGCGTCGAGCGGATTCTTGAGACGGATGTCTATGCCACGCAGTTTGAATGAGCCGCTGTCGGGCGTGTAGATGCCGGCGAGGATCTTCATCAGCGTGGACTTGCCGGCGCCGTTCTCGCCCAGGAGGGCATGCACCGTCCCGCGTTTCAGCTTCAGCTGCACACTGTCCAGAGCAACGACACCTGGAAATTCCTTGCGCACGTCCTCGACTTCAAGAAGATATTTGCTGCCCGGGACAGCGCCGCTCCTGCGAACGGCCTCCATGGTCTGCGGACTGATGATGCGTTCAGCCGACATGGCGGTCCTCCTCCACGAGAGTGATCCGCTGCCCCGCAAGGCAGCGGATCGGCCTATCCTCGGTTAATTCTTCGTCGTGAACTTGGCCATGTTTTCAGGCGTCACGAGCTGGAACGGGATCCAGACCTTGGCGTCCACTTTCTCACCCTTGGCGAGCTTTATGGCAGCGGCGACCGCGCCCGAGCCCTGACCGAAGGCATCCTGGAAGACGGATACGTCCAGATTGCCCGCCTTCATGTAAGCGAGCGCTTCCTGCGTGGCATCGATGCCCGCAACGACCACGTCCTTCATATCCCAGCCGGCAGATTTCATGGCGTTGATCGCACCGATCGCCATGTTGTCGTTGTTGGCGATGACAGCCGCCGGCTTGCGACCGGCCGCGATCCAGTTGGTCATCAGGTCCTGCGCCTTGACCGGATCCCATACGGCGGTCTGCTCGTCGAGGATCTTGATGCCCTTGCAGTCCGGCGTCGCGATCACGTCGTGGATGTCCTTCGTGCGCTGGACGGCAGCCTGATTGGCAAGATCACCGACCATGACAAGGATATCGCCCTTGCCGCCCAGGATGCGACATACTTCCTTGGTCTGCAGCGTGCCTGACTGAACTTCGTCGGAGGCGACGAATGCCCCCTTGGTGCCAAGCTTGTCCACGTCTGCCGGCATCCGGTTGACGTAGACGATCGGGATGCTGGCATCGTTCGCCAGCTTCGTCATCGGCGCCGTTGCCGTGGTGTCGACGGCATTGACGATGATCGCATCGACCTTGGAGGCGATGAAGTTCTGGATCTGGGAAAGCTGCTTCTGAACGTCATCATCGGCGATTTCGATCTGGACAGGCTGCTTCGCATCGGCTGCAGACTTCTCGATGCCCTTGCGCAGAACGGTCAGGAACGTGTCGGAATTGGCCATGGACACGCCAATATTGCCTGCATAAGCACTCGATGCCATCAGGACGCCGAACACGGCACCCGCCAAAAATTTCTTCATCTCTTCCTCCTCTGAAACGGTGCCCGGCGAACACCTCAAAAAAGCCGGTCGCCTCCTCCCCGAAGGCAATCTCACGAACCGGTCCGGTCACTCCCACCGGATCGGTGAAGACATCAAAGTCTGTCCCGGATCAGCTCCATGCTGCTGCGGATCATCGTTTGCGGATCGCTCGATGCGTGAACGGATGACGCGAACGGTTCGAACGAGAGTGGGCCGGAATAACCAGCGTCGATGAGCGCACGGATTTGACCGATATTGTCCAACCGGTCCCGTGCCGTCACCATCACGCGATGCGGGTCTCGCATGGCGTCGATGCTGACTTCCTGATCATCGACGCCTGAAATGTGGACCAGCCCCGTCAAATCCGGAAATATATCCGGCTCGCCAGCGAGCACGTGGTGGAACGTGTCATGAACCAGCTTGAAGCTCTCGCGGCCATCGATCGCGACAATCGCTTCCGCTGCTTCTTTCTTGGAGCGAAGCGAGCAGATCTGGAAGCCGAGCGGCTCCACGAGGCCGATGAGGTTATTGGCCCGCAGGATAGGTTTCAGCGCCTTGAGCGCAACGCGCAAATTCCCCTGACGTTCTCCCTCCAGCTTGCCGCTTCCATCGTTGACAGGCACGAGGACCAGGGCTTTTGCGCCGCAGGCAGCGGCATAAGCGGCCAATTCCGTGGCTTCCGCTTCCCGCTCCGGCGTCCATTCGTTGAAGCGCTGCAGGGCATTGATCGAAATGATTTCGGTTCCGTGCGCCTTTGCAAGGTTGCGGACAGTCTCAGGTGAAGTCTCGTCGAGTATGGCATTCCCGACAAGGTCGTTGCGGATCTCGAATTGCCGAACACCGAGCGATATGCCCAGTTCGAAAAAAACGCCGAGCGGCATGTGTGGCGCAACCATGTGGTTGAGCGCGAAGGTAAGCGCGGCCATGAGTTCTCCCGAAGTTTGGCGCGGCCGGCTTTCCTCCTCCGTCCCGCTGAATGAAGTCATCAGGTTTCGTGGCGTTGGTCAAAGAGGAAATAGCAATATTCCGTTTCATTTATGAAAGAATTTGCGGATCCATATGATGGATTTCCATCATCGCAGCTCAGATGTTTTCCGGCACGTAAATTTCGAGCGGCAGGAAAGTCTGGCCTGGCGCCGTCGCGGGACCGGTATCCACCGCCTCGACCATTAGCTGGACGAGTTCGCGGCATAGGTTGGCAAGCGGTGTCGCGATCGCCATGGTCACGATCTCGTCGGCCAGCGCTGCGCGGGAAATTGGCGTCAGTTCGTTGACGACGATAACATGCTTACCGCCGAGCTTTTCTTCTCGGATGGCGGAGATGGCGCCTTCCATTCCGCCGCCGGCAACATAGAAACCCACCAGATCCGGATGGCGGTGCAGCAGATCCAGCGTTGCTTCGTGGGTGATTTCGACCGTTTCCAGGTTCACCAGCGTGTCCAGAACCTCGAAATCGGGAGCGTGTTCGCGAAAGTAGGACCGAAAGCCGATCTCGCGCAGTTCGTGACCGTGAAAGCGGTGACTGCCGACGAAAACAGCCACCTTCCCGGGGCTTTTCGCAGCCTTCGTGATCATCCAGGCTGCCGTCCGGCCAGCCTTGCGGTTGTTGAGCCCGACATAGCCCTCGCGGATGCCGGAGGCGAAATCAGACAGGAGTGAGAATACCGGGATGCCTCTTGCCTTCAGTTCTTCCGCGGCCACCGTCAGGGCCGGATAGTCCGGGGATGTCATGGCGACCGCCTGATTCCTGGCGCCAACCTCTTTCAGCTTGTCGGCCAGTTCGCTCGGTGTCTGATTGGCGCAGAATTCGATCTGTGCCACGCCGCGAATGCCGGGATGATTCTGGACGGCGATCTCCAGCTCCCGCTTGAAGCTCTGGTAGAAATGGTGGTTGGGCTTCTGCAGGATGAAGCCCAACCGGTATTGCGGCAGGCCCTCGAACACTCGCTGCCGCAGCAATCCGACGGCATGGAAGTTAATCTCGTTTGCCGCGTCATAGACGCGCCGCGCCGTGTCCTCGCGCACCTTGTGGCGCCCGTTCAACACGCGGTCCACGGTTGCGACGCTCACTCCCGCAGCCTTTGCCAGATCCGCGATCGTTGGTCTCGATCCCATCTGTTCCTCCCTCAAGTGATATCTTTCTATCATGAAATAAGTCAAGAATGATAGAGTTTGATAGAATATATCATGCGTGGATTGTGATCCGTCAGAACAACGATAATCCTCAAGATCAGATTACATGCGGCGCCTTTGATGGCGACCGCATCGAAACCGATGGAGGAGATCGATGGCGAGGACAGCGGCAAAGCGTGACTATAGCCTGCTTGGACGCGATGCGCAGGCAGCGGTGGCCAATGGGCTCGCGGCGGCGCAGTGGTATCATACCGAGGTCCCGCGCAAGCAGATGAAGGAATTGATGAAGCGGGAGGATGGGCCAGCCCTCCGGGACACGGCGATCTGGCTCGGCTGCATGGCCGTCTTTGCGGGGCTTGGCATCTATTTCTGGGGCAGCCTCTGGGCGATCCCTTTCTTCCTCGCCTACGGCGTGTTCTACGGGTCCGCCTCGGATAGCCGCTGGCATGAATGTGGTCATGGCACGGCGTTCAAGACGATGTGGATGAACAACATTGTCTACCAGATCGCCTGTTTCATGATCATGCGCAATCCGGTGACCTGGCGCTGGAGCCATACCCGGCACCACACCGATACGGTCATTGTCGGCCGGGATCCGGAAATCGCGGTGATGCGTCCGCCGGACCTCCTGCGGCTGATCCTCAATCTGTTCGGCCTGCTGGATGCCTGGCATGCGGTGATCGACATGGTCCGCAATGCGTTTGGGGTCATCAGCGCCGAAGAGAAGATCATCATTCCGGAGACGGAGCAGCCGAAGGCGATCCGCGTCGCACGCATCTGGCTCGCGATCTATGTGGCGACCGTTGCGCTTTCGATCGCCGTGAATTCGATCCTGCCGTTGATGCTGATCGGCATGCCGCGCCTTTATGGTGCCTGGCACCATGTCATGACCGGCCTGCTGCAGCATGGTGGCCTTGCCGACAACGTCACCGACCACCGGCTAAACAGCCGCACGGTCTACATGAACCCGATCAGCCGCTTCATCTACTGGAACATGAACTATCACGTGGAGCATCACATGTTCCCGATGGTGCCCTATCACGCGCTGCCGAAGCTGCACGCGATGATCAAGGACGATCTACCGGTACCGAACCCGTCGATCCTCGACGGTTATCGAGAGATGATCCCGGCCTTCCTACGCCAGCTCCGGAACGAGGATTACTTCCTAAAGCGCGAGTTGCCGCCGACGGCAAAGCCCTATCGCGAAGACTTCCACAGCGACGCCATGGCGCCGGCGGCGGAGTGACGCCGGCGTCCGAGAAGACAAGTCATAAAGGGGAGGAGAACCCGATGAGCACCTGGATCGACGTCTGCGACAAGGACGAGATCGACGAAGAGGACGTCATCCGCTTCGATCACGACGGCAAGAGCTACGCCGTCTATCGCAGCCCGGAAGACAGTTTCCACGCGACCGACGGACATTGCACGCACGAGAATGTCCATCTGGCCGATGGACTGGTGATGGACGACATTATCGAATGTCCGAAGCACAACGGCCGCTTCAACTACAAGACCGGCCAAGCCAAGGGCGCCCCCGTCTGCGTCAACCTCAAGACCTATGCGGTCAAGGTCGACGGTGCCCGCGTCTTCATCCAGGTCGGCTGAGATGGGTGACAAAGGCATGGTGATCGTGGGCGCCGGCGAAGCGGGCGTTCGGGCGGCCTTTGCCCTGCGGGAGCGAGGCTACCGGGGGACCGTCACGCTGATCGGTGATGAGCCGCATCTCCCCTACGAGCGTCCACCCCTGTCGAAGGCGGGCGAGGAAGCCGGGACCGTCCGGGCGATTGTCGCAAGCGAACGTTTTGCTGAGGCGGGGATCACCTTCCTGCGAGGGCGGCGAGCTATCTTGGTCGACCCAGCACGCCATGCGCTGCTACTGGAACCCGGCGAAACGCTGTCCTACGAACGGCTGCTGCTCGCAACCGGCGCCGCTCCGCGCCAATTCCCAGGCCTTGCCACAAGCGATCACATCCATGTGTTGAGGACCCTCGAGGACGCATCCGCCATTCGTCGCCACATGCGGGAGGATGGCCGCCTGGCCATTCTCGGCGGTGGCTTCATCGGGCTCGAACTGGCCGCGATGGGCCGGAAACTGGGCACGGCCGTCACCCTGATTGAGGCGCAACCGCGTGTGTTGATGCGCGGCGTTCCCGAAAAGCTCGCACTCGCCTTGCAGGCACGGCATACGGCAGAAGGCGTGGAACTGCTCTGCGGCGTGGGGATCGAGACCATCGCCGATGGCCGGAGCGGCGTCACCATCGGGTTCGCCGATGGTCGCCACATCAAGGTCGATGCGCTCGTGGTCGGGATCGGCGCCCAGCCCAACACCCGCGTTGCCGCAGAAGCAGGGCTTGCGATCGACAACGGCATCACCGTCGACCGCTATCTGACGACCAGCGACCCGCACATCTTCGCCGCCGGCGACTGTTGCTCCTTTCCAGTCGCCGCCTATGGCGGCCGGCGCGTCAGGCTCGAATCCTGGCGCAACGCGCAGGAACAGGGCAGCGTCGCGGCGGCCAACATGCTGGGAGAGGCCGAACCCTTCGATGCGGTGCCCTGGTTCTGGTCGGACCAATACGACCTGACGCTGCAGGTAGCCGGCCTGTCCGACGGCGCAACATCGACCGTCGGCCGGACGCTGTCGCCGCAGGCCGAGATCCTGTTTCACCTCGATGCGGATGGGCGATTGCTGGCAGCCAGCGGACTTGGCCCCGGCGGTGCCGTTGCCCGCGACATTCGACTGGCCGAGATGCTGATCGCCAGGTGCGCGCACCCCGATCCTGCGGCACTCGCCGATCCTTCCGTCAAACTGAAATCCCTTCTGTGAGCGCCTGACGCCAAAGGATGCACCGATGAAATCCAACCGTCCCACCGTTGCCGATATCCTGGCGCTCAAGGGCAAGCGCCAGCTCAGCATGCTTCGTGTCGTCACGCTCGAGGAGGCGGAGGCCGCCGAGAGGGCCGGGATTGAAATGGTCTCCGTGCCGCCGGCGCTTCTGGGGCCTGCGTTTCGGGAGGTGGCGCCAAGCGTCTTTGCGGTGCCGGGGCTCGAATATGGCGACTTCGTCACGACGGAGGAATATCTGCGGGCGGCCTTCAAAGCGATGCGCGCCGGTGGCGACGCCGTCTATTGCGCGGCGAGCCTTCGGATCATCCGCGAACTCAGGGACGAGGGCATTCCCGTCTGCAGCCATGTCGGCCTCATTCCCTCGAAGGCAACCTGGACCGGTGGCTTCAAGGCGGTCGGCAAGACGGCCGACAGCGCGATGGCGATCTGGAATGCCGTCAAGGCCCTTGAGGAGGCCGGTGCCTTCGCCGCCGAAATCGAGGTGGTTCCGGCCGAAGTTGCCGCGCTGATCAGCGCCCGGACGTTTCTCTTCATGATCTCGATGGGGGCGGGCGCTGGTTGCGACGCGCAATATCTTTTTGCCGAAGACGTGCTCGGACAGAACCGCGGGCATGTGCCTCGACATGCGAAGACCTATCGCGACTTCAACGCAGAATTCGACCGCCTGCGGCACGAGCGCATCGCAGCCTTCCGGGAGTTCCGCCAGGACGTCGAGAGCGGAGCCTATCCGGCGGAGCCGCACAATGTCAGCGTGGCGGGCGAGGAAATTGCCCGTTTCCGCGATATGATCAACGGCTGATCAAGCCATAGGAGATGGCATGAAAGAGGCCGCGCCCGCTGAGAGAACGGATCACTCCGCGACGATGTTGTTGAACCAGTCAATCTCGTGCTGGGTGAGCGGCATACAGATCAACCGGAAGAAAACGCTGCGTTGCCGAAGAATTCGGCCAGCACCTTCGTCGTTTCGATGGGATCCTCTTTCCTCGGCGATCGCCCGCCTCTTCATAGGCGAGATTAAGATGGGGCGTTATGATGTATTTCGTCATGAGCATGAAACCAAAGTCGTCCACCACGTGTTTTAGATTTTTCCCGGGTGATCAGCGATCGGCGACGCCGCTCCGCATGTTGGCCCACCTGCCGAAGTCGCAATTCGCTACAACGATCAGGGGAGAGGCTGGTTCCCCTCTCGCCGCGGCGACGCGTTGAAGGGCGAGAGGGAGACGATCATCGATGACACGTGTCGGTGAATGTCGATTGGCGCCAGTGCGCGCTCACCTGGGCACGAAGCGAGCAAGATTATTCTTCGACCTGTGTGGCCAACGTATTTCAGCGGGCGCCTGAACGCGTTGCGGAAAGGATAAAGGGAATGGCAACACCGTTCAAAGTCGACTGGCCAGATGAGGCCTTCGATGCATTGAAGGCGCGGGTGCGATCATATCGTTTGCCTGACCAGCCGGATGATTCCGATTGGTCCTATGGCTGTGATCCCCAAACCCTGCGCGAACTCTGTGCCTATTGGGTTGACCGCTACGATGTTGATGCGATGGTCAGAGATCTCAACTGCTTTCCGCAGTTCACGATGGAGATTGATGGGCTGAGGCTTCATTTCGTTCACGTTCGAGGCGAGGCTGAGGGCAAGCGCCCTCTGCTCCTGATCCACGGCTGGCCCGGCTCGACTTACGAATTCTGGCCGGCGGTGGAAGCCTTGGCGTTTCCATCTCGTAACGGTGGACGTACCGACGATGCTTTCGACCTCGTCGTTCCATCGCTGCCAGGCTACGGCTTTTCTGCCAAGCCCAACCAGCCGATCGATCCGCGGCGCATCGGTGCATTGTTCAACGCGCTGATGCGCGAGGTCTTGGGGTACGATCGCTACCTCGTTCATGGGACTGACTGGGGTGCAGTGATCGGTCCATGGATGGCGCTAGATCAGGCCAATTCGATCCTCGGCTTGCATATTGATTATCTCGGCACTGTCCCTGAGGACGCGCCGCAGGATGACACCGAGCGACGCTGGATGCAGCAGTTTGCGGACTATGAGAAGCGGCTGGGTGCGTATTCACACCTTCAGTCCACGCGGGTACAGTCACTCGCCTATGCGATGCATAACAATCCCGTGGCCCAAGCCGCCTGGCTCCTCGAGCGCTTTCACGATTGGGCCGACCTGGGCGAACGATCGATCATCGACGTGTTCGGTCACGACCGATTGATCACCAGCATCATGCTTTATGTCATGACCGACACGTTCGCGACATCGACGTGGATCTACACCGCCTCGGAGCGAGAGAAGAGCAAGATGCTACCGAAAGGCCGCCGGATCGAGGTGCCTACCGGTTATGCCTCCTGGCCCGATCCGAGGCACCCAGCGCCGCCACGGTCCCTCGTCGAGCGCACCTGCAATCTAGTCCACTGGAGCGAACAACCGCGCGGCGGCCACTTCCCACCCACCGAACAACCGGAGGCGTTCGTCGCCGATCTGCGCGCCTGGGTACGCGGGATCGCCGCGTGACCTCCTGTGCCAAGCACAATGCTTCCACGACGCGAAAGCGCGTCAGGACGTTACTCACTACAGAGGAGTTCGTGATAAAATGCGTATCCGTGTTGTCACCCTGAATGTGTGGAATACACAAGGCGATGCGCGCAGAATTTCTCTGATTAATCAGGAATTGCGGGCGCTTCAACCGGATATCATTTCGTTGCAGGAAGTCGTCCAGTCCGAAAATATCCGGATGCTTGACGAAATCCTGGAAGGATTGGACATCGGGTCGATCCATCAAGTGGACCTTCAACGATTTCTTCCGCCCTTTGCCGATCAATATGGTGGGACAGCGATTGCGAGCAAGTGGCCGATGCGGCCGCTAGAGGCGCTGGACCTTCGGCTCGCTGAAGCACCCGATGTGCCTTGGGCGACGCTGGCTGCCGTCGTCGATGTTCCCAATGAGGGCGAAATGCTTTTCATCGCTGCGACGACCGCGTGGCGTCCGAGCGCAGAAGCGGCTCGCGAACGGCAGGTACAGGCGATCGTTGATCTTGATCTCCGCCATCGCCGGGCGCTCCCGACCATTATTGCCGGAGATTTCAATGCCGATCCAGATTCGTCAAGTATGAGATTTCTGACTGGTCGTCAGTCATTGGGCGGCCGAAGTGTGCTCTACCACGATGCCTGGGACATTGCGGGTGAGGGAGTGGGGTTCACGTGGACCAGTGACAATCCCAATGCAAAGGCAGGCATCGATCAGATCATTCGACAGCCGGAATATCATCGCCGGTTCGACTACGTCCTTGTTGGCTCCTGGGATGGTCACCCGAAAGCCCATGCGCTTGTGCATTCCGCGCAGGTCGCCTTTGACAAACTACGGGATGGAATTTGGTTAAGCGATCATTTTGGTGTGGCCGCCGAAATTGACGTGGGCCTTTGATGGGATGGAAAGGCCGTGACCTTCTCATCGATCTCTTCGCAAATCCGAGATACCTGGCTCTTGAAGATACCACTCATGCCCACCGCCTTGACCAGATCGCGCGTCACAAGCCCCTTCGAGCCCGCCGGATTGAAAGTGATCAATCCACGGTCCCAATGAAGGTGATATTCAGCCAAGTGCCCTTGAGTCCGATTTCCACCGGGACCGCCGAAGAGGAAATGTCCGAAAACCGTTCGGAAGTCCTACTCATCGCCGCGGAGGATCCAGCGTTGGAAGAGACTTCGCGTGAGCGGCCGCTTCGCCGGAGTAGGGGAAATCCTCACCGAGCTGGCGGTCGCCGTCATAAACTTTGAAGGTCGGTCCCTCGAGCTCAACAATCCTATAACCGTTGACGTACTCGACCTTTGGCGTTTTCCATCCCATTATCAGCTTCCTTCTTAGAATCTTTACAGCCGCGGCTCGGGCTCGCCGGCAGGCTACAGCATTCTTTGTCCCGGAATCGCCAAGACAACTTGCACCCGCCCATGTTTATCAGGAGGGGTGCTAAACGGCTTCGATCTCATCGACCTGGTTGCGAAGTGCGGACGGCGGATTACGATCAGCGTCACGCCCGGCCGCCGTACCGACCGCGAACTCCGCTCCCGCACCTAGTCAGTCTCTCCCGAAACTTTATCAGATCTCGCAGGGCATCGTAGCCCTGTCCTGGACCCTACCCGTCGGGACCTCGCTGGCAAGCTGGCGGCACGCTTGTCCAACCTACATCCAATCTCGGCAGGCCTGCTATTCCGGCGCGTTGATCTCGTCGATGTGCCACATGGATCAGCTTGGCTCGTTGGCGAAACTGCCAGCTCAAGCTGAACAGCGCTTCCTGGCAGAGCCCTGTATTTCGCGAAGCCGATTTCTTAGTCAAAGAACCGAAACGTTCTCTGCTTTTGATTTCCCGGTCTTGCGATCTTGCCCCAGTTCGAAGCTCACCTTGTCGCCTTCACGGAGTGATCCGCCGCGCTCGAGTGCGGAGACATGGACGAAAACGTCCTGGCCGCCATTCTCGGGCGTGATGAAACCAAAACCCTTGTCGTCGTTGAAAAACTTCACTGTACCAGTCGCCATAAATACCTATTCCCGTGTTCGCAGAGTTGCGGGTGTACTCTATAGCGGGATGACCGCCGTGGATACAATGATCGTCGCGAATATCTCCGCGCGCAGGCGTGCGAGCGACCTGTTCATCGCCCTGTAGATAAAGCCAGTTTCGAATGGGTGCTCTAGTAGGCAGTCCTGATGAAGCCGCTCAATCGACCGATCGCGCAGCTTCATCCCTGCGTTAACTCGCCCTTTCCTGAACCGCTGGCCGTCCCGTCCGTTCAATGGGGATCGGCATCGTGTCTGCAACTCACAAGTTATGGCTTCCGCCACTTGCTAACTCTCCTAAGCAATCATGGACGGGAGTGCGGGTCGGAGAAGAAGTCCAGCTGGTGTGCCTTCCTGTGTAAAAGTGAGACGCAATTAACCTCTCGGTAACGAAGCCGGAGCATGAGTCTGGGGCTCAATCGCTGAGAGGTTTTGTTATGCGTGTTCCCGGTGGTGCTGTGCTTTTGGTTATTCCGATTATTGCGGTGCTGCTGTTTGGCGCGTCGCTCGCTTGGGACCAGCTCGACAAACTTGATCCCATCGTGACTGGCACGATCCGGTAGAAAGACATTTTCCTCACGTGCTGTTCTTGACACGGCTACGCCGCTGCCGGCGCTCGGTCGAAAGGTCGGGCAGATTGCCATCCAACTGCAGGCCGGTGTGGTCGCGGTCATCCGCCGAGAATTCTCTTTCGATTTCCATGATCGCCTCGTCGAGCCTGTGCAGTTGGATCGGCAGAGAACCATGCCCAGCAGGCATGTCTGGGCGTGTAAGAAGCCGTTCTACTGCGCGGCGGGCGGAAGCATAGATACGTTGCCGCCCTTCGACCGTGGCGTCGCTGGAGCGCTGGATGGCTTGGCGGAGTACGGAAATAAGTGCTGACATAGGATCCCTGCCGCGATGAAAGGCACGGAGCTAGGGCCAGATTGTCAGTCGTCAATCGTGCGAATTCGCGCTAAATCCAAATGTTTACTATTTCCAAGCGCCGATCGATGCATAACTGGCTCGAGGGGCTATTTCCTGAACCAGACATCCCGCATAGGTTTCCGCCGGGCGCCTCGCCGTTCAACCTTTCCTGTTCAGAAAAGCTCGCGGCCTAAAGCGACAGCCGCAGCTGCGATTCCGCGGCCGGTGCTCGCCGTTCCAGAGAGGACAGGGTGACGCTGAGCAGGCGGATCCCTTTTCGCGGTGGGAAGATTGGTGCGAGCAGCAGGCCGACCACGTTCTCCCCGATCAGGAAGAGATCAGCTCCGGCGTGGGGCGATCACCTCGCGGGATGTATCGCCCCATGCGCCGATCAAAGACCAACCCTGAAATCAGCTCGGGTCTTTGCCTTGATTTCTTCCAAGGTCACTCCCTCTGCCATTTCGATCAGCACCATTTCCGGAGCGCCCGTTCTTGCGATCGTGAAAACGCCGAGGTCGGTGATGACGAGGTCCACGACGCGCTTGCCTGTCAGCGGAAGATCGCATTCCGGCAAAAGCTTCGACTCGCCCTTGGCCTCGTGCTCCATCAGTACCACGACGCGTTTGACGCCGGCGACGAGGTCCATCGCGCCGCCCATGCCCTTCGCCATCTTGCCCGGAATCATCCAGTTCGCAAGGTCGCCGTTGCTGGCCACCTGCATGGCGCCCAGGATCGACAGGTCGATGTGACCGCCGCGGATCATCGCGAAACTGTCGGCCGACGAAAAGAAGCTCGTCATCGGCAGTTCGCTGACCGTCTGCTTGCCGGCATTGATGAGGTCGGCGTCGACTTCATTGTCGAGCGGGAAAGGGCCGATGCCGAGCATGCCGTTTTCGCTCTGCAGCACGACATTGATCCCGTCGGGAATGTGGTTGGCCACCAGCGTCGGAATGCCGATGCCAAGGTTGACGTAGAAGCCGTCCTGAAGCTCACGCGCTGCGCGCGCGGCCATCTGGTCGCGTGTCCAAGCCATTACATCGCCTCCGTCTGTACGGATCTCACGGTCCGCTGTTCGATATGTTTCTTCGCATCGGGAACATGGAGAATTTTCGAGACGAAGATGCCCGGCGTATGGACATGGTCGGCGTCGATCTGGCCGACGTCGACGAGATGTTCGACCTCGGCGACCGTGAACTTGCCCGCGGTCGCCATCATCGGATTGAAGTTCCGGGCCGTCTTGCGATAGACGAGATTGCCTTCGGTGTCGCCCTTCCAGGCATGGACAAGCGATACGTCCGCCGTCAGCGCCATTTCCATGACGTATTGCTCGCCGCCGAACTCCCGTATCTCCTTGCCCTCCGAAATGATCGTACCGACACCCGTCTTTGTGAAGAACGCCGGGATGCCTGCGCCGCCTGCGCGTATCCGCTCCGCAAGCGTACCCTGCGGATTGAACTCGAGCTCGAGTTCGCCGGAAAGGAACTGTTGGGCGAAGAGCTTGTTCTCGCCGACATAGGACGAAATCATTTTCCGAATCTGGCGTGTTTCCAGCAACAGGCCGAGGCCTATTCCATCTACGCCAGCATTATTCGAGATGACAGTGAGGTCCTTTACGCCGGACAGCTTGACGGCCTCGATCAGAATTTCGGGTATTCCGCAAAGCCCAAACCCTCCCGACATGATCACCATGCCGTCCTGCAATACGCCTGCCAGCGCCTCAGTGGCGCTTGATACTATCTTTCGCATCCCGACCCTCCCACGAAATTACGTTAGTGCGAAACTAAGGCTTGATCGACCTCGGCGGCTAGCCGTATTAATACTGCATGCCCGAAGCTCCAGCATCAATTCCGGATCCGGATCAGAGCCATCGCTTTCCGCTGGCCGATATGCCGGTGCCTATGGTTTATGCAAGGCATCGCATTATTCGCGATTGCAACGTCGAATTCGCGACGCTTTTTGGGCTTCGCCGGGAAGAGATCCTGGACACCAGTTTTGCACGGCTCTACCCGAAGATCGCAGACTTTGTCCGCATTGGTCATTTGTGGCGCAGTCATCTGCCTGCCGGGCAGGTTTTTTATGACGAACGGATCATGACGAGGGGGGATGGCGGACGCTTCTGGTGCAGGGTGAACGGCCGTAGCCACCATTTTGCCGATCCGTTTGCCGAAGCACTCTATTGTTTCCAAGCGATCAACCGGCCGATCAAAAGCTCCGATCCTACCTTTACCGACCGGCAGCACCAGATCATCACCCTGGTTGCCCAGGGAAAGAGTAACGCAATGATCGCTGACGAACTCGGACTTTCGAAACGTACCATCGAATCTCATCGCGCCCGGCTTATGCAAGCCGTAGGCGTACGCAATTCGGCCGAGCTGGTAGCCTGGTTTACGGCAGGTCATAAACGGCAAGGATGAGTTCATTCAATCTGACTGAGTAGTATATCCTCAGTCGGACTTCTTTCCCAAACAACAAGGTCGGCGCCATCATCTGCCCAGGATGAGCGCCGAGTTATGCTGGCGAGGCGGTTTTCGCGCGGGACGGCATCAAACGCCATTTTGCCGCTGCCAAATTGACCGGTGTGGACCGCGGTGCCAAGCTTGATGACGGCCCCACAAATCCTCATGCTCCCAAAAATTGCACTTGATGGCCCCCGTCGGTCCGCTACAAAACGACGACGATAGCCACGAAGCAAAAGAATTTGGGATGCATGGCAAAAAAGGCAGATAGCGGAACGTCCAAAGTCGATCGCGCGGATGAGCCGCGGGAGCGCATTGTTGCGGCCGCGCGCGAAGTATTTATTGAGCAGGGGTTTGATCTGGCGACCGTTCGCGACATCACGATGCGGGCCGATGTGAACGTTGCCGCCGTCAATTATTATTTCGGCACCAAGGAAGAGCTCATCAGCGAGGTCCTTAACCTGATGATGGAGCCCTATACCCATGCCCGGATAGAGGCTTTGGAAAAATGCGAGGCCTCAGCCCGTCCGGGGTTCCCGGTTTTGGAGGAAGTCGTCGGGGCTCTTGTCCGGCCGATGGTACAGTTCAGCCGCGATGCCTCCGGTGCTCGTCCCCTGACGCGGCTGATCCTGCAGATCCGTTCGCGGCCGCGTGAATCCACCAACCGTTTTTTCATCCGCCGTGTCGATCCAGCCGTGTTCCGTTTTATCGATGCCTTCAGTCGAGCACTACCTGCTATGCAGCGCCGCGATATTTTCTGGCGTTACAATTTTTCGATTGGCGCCATCATGCAGGTCCTGATCGATTCAGACCCGGCATCGTACCGCCTCAAGCAACTGTCCGGCGGCCTTTGCGATACCGATGATGATGAAGAGATCATCCGTCAGCTCTCGCGGTTTATCTGCACCGGATTCCAGGCGCCTGCCATCGGGTGATGATCTCGGATCTCGACTTACAGATGAAAGTTGCGCACGACGAGATATACTTCAGTTTCTATTAAAAGTCGGATCTACGCTGGGTGATAATCTTTTTTATTGCCTTTTGAGAAAAACGTCAGGGCATCTATTTCAAGATTAGACTGTTTTTCCAATTATTCCTTCAATCGCATGCTGGTTTTTCCAAAGTCACCGGCTGCTGCTTGATTCTTGGGCGGTCTGACCGATTAAAGTCATTGACTCCATCTCGTCTCAAATTATGTTTCAAACATTGTTTAACATTCACGGAGTCCTGCAATGACAGCCGCTGCCCCGAAGATCACCGGATCCTTCGTTGCCTTGATCACCCCGTTTGACAAGTCAGGCGCTGTCGATATGGGGGCATTCCGCGAATTGCTCTCCTTCCATGAGGCGAACGGCACCTCAGCCGTCTTGATCATGGGCTCGACCGGCGAGGTATCCATGCTGTCGGCCGAGGAGAAGAAGAAAATCATCGTCGAGACGTCGAAAATGAAATCGGCCAAGATGCCGATCTTCTTTGGCTGCACCGGCAACAACACCGACGTTACGATTGAAAATGTGAAGTTCGCCAAGGATAACGGCGCGGACGGTGCCATCCTCGCGGCTCCAGCCTATATCTGCGCGCCGGAAGCCGACATCGAAGGTTATTTCCTGGAGGTCGCCGACGCGACCGACCTGCCCCTCGGGCTCTACAACAACCCGCCGCGCGTCAAGAGCGACCTGCACTGGGATCACCTGCTGCGCATCTTCAAGCATCCCAACTACGTCATTCACAAGGAATCCACCGCGCGTGTTGGCCAGGTTGCCCAGGTTCTCGCTGCGCGTCCGGATATTTCGGTCATGTGCTGCGACAGCCCCAATCTCGGCCTCGTCGTTCCAACAATGAGCCTTGGTGGCCATGGCACCGCCAATATGGGCGGTAATATTGCCCCGGCCGAAGTGGCGGTGATGTCGCGTCCGTGGACGAGTTATGTCGAAGCCGAAGGGTTCCGCGACACCTATTTGAACCTTCTGCCGCTGCTGCACTACAATTACTCGGCGATCAATCCGGTTGCCGTGAAATCGCTGATGAAGGCCGTCGGGCTGCCGGCTGGCGAACTGCGGCGGCCATTGACAGGCCTTGAAGGCGAAGCGCTCGCAAAGGGCATTCGCATCGTCCAGGACCTCGGCCTCGACAAGAAATATGGTTGGAAGCTGCAGCCCGCTTCCTCCTTGGCCGCTTGAGGCTCGGCCGATGGATCTCGGGATTTCCGGTCGAAATGCTATCGTTACCGGCGCAAGCCGGGGCATGGGCAAGGCCGCCGCAATGGCTCTCGCGCGGGAGAATGTGGATCTGACCATCATCGCCCGCACACCTGAAACATTGCAGGCGGCAGCCGCAGAAATTCGAGCCGTTAGCGGCGCCCGCGTCACCGCCGTGGTTGGCGATATTACCACGCTTGCCGGTCGTGAAGCCGTTCTGTCCGTCTGCCCAAAACCGGACATCCTGGTCAACAACGCCGATGGCGAACTGCCCGGTGATTTCCGCAACTGGTCTCGTGAGGACTGGTTGCGGGGCATCGATCGGATGATGCTGACACCGATCGACATGATGCGTCTGACCGTCGACGGAATGATGGCCCGCGAGTTCGGCCGTATCGTCAACATCGTGTCGCGCAGCGTCAAGATCGCCCAGGCCGAGCTTGGCATGTCGAATGCGGCGCGCTCCGGCCTGGTCGGTTTCGTCGCGGGCCTCGCTCGACAGACGATCGCCCACAATGTGACGATCAACAATATGCTCCCGGGCATTGTCGCTTCGGATGGCCAGCGCCAGCATGTCGAGGTACTTGCTCAGGAAAGCGGCCGCTCTTTCGACGAAATCTGGGCCGCCCGTGCGGCACAGAACCCGGCCGGCCGCTACGGGCGCCCCGAAGAAATTGGCGCCTACATTGCCTTCCTCTGCTCGGCGAATGCCGGCTTCGTCACCGCTCAGAACCTGCTGATCGATGGCGGGCAATATCCCGGAACGTTCTGACGGCAGGAGCGGATTGCTGCTCGCCGCGAAGAATCCGCGATGCATACAATGACTTTCGACTGCATACATCCTCTTGGAGCCAGAAGGAATCCATCATGAACCGCTTCGGAACAGTATTGCTTTCTCTATCGATGACGCTGTCGGCGGCCGGCCTCGCCAAGGCGGATGACTATCCCAGCCGGCCTGTGTCCATTGTCGTGCCTTATCCGCCGGGCGGTGCAGTCGATGGCGTTGCACGCGTTCTGGCCGCCACGCTTTCGGTCAAGACCGGCAAGACCTTCGTGGTCGATAACCGTGCGGGCGGTGCCGGCGGCGTGGTCGGTTCGTCCGATGTGGTCAAGGCTGCTCCCGATGGCTACACCCTGCTGCTGAATGCGTCGATCCATGTGGTCACGCCGCTGATCAACAAGAACGTGCCTTTCGATGTCGTCAACGACTTCACGCACATCAGCGGCATCGCGGCTGGCCCGCTGCTGATCACCACCAATCCGTCGGACAAGGCCAACACGCTGAAGGAATTCTTCGCCGAGGTGAAGGCGGCTCCGGATTCCTACAACTTCGCCACCTCGGGTTATGGCTCGGCTGGTCATTTGGCTGTGGAAGTCCTGAAGGGCGAAGCTGGCGTCGATACTGAAGTGGTTACCTACAAGGGAGCCGGTCCGGCACTTACCGACATGATTGGCGGCCAGGTGCAACTGATCGCTGATCCGATCCTGTCGTCCCTGCCGCACGTCAAGGCAGGCCGGCTGAAGCCGCTTGCGGTGACCAGCCTGACCCGTTCGCCCCTGGCACCGGATGTCCCGACCGTTGCCGAGAGCGGCATGCCTGCATTGGAAATGCTGTCCTGGTACGGTGTCTGGGCGCCGAAAAATCTTGATCCGAAAGCGGCGGAATATCTCGGCAAGGTCCTTCAGGACGTCGTCACCTCCACCGAATTCAAGGACAAGCTGACCGTCTTCGGCTTCGAGCCGATGTACAAGAACAGCGCGGATCTGAAGGCCTTCGTGGTTGACGAGACACAGCGTTACAGCAAGATCGTCAAGACAGCCGGCATCAAGGTAGAATGAAGATGACGAAGGCTCCGAAAACCACGCAATATTCGGAGCCTTCGGCAGACCGGCGCCATGTCGGAACCCATTGGGGGTTCTACAGCCATGATGGCTTGGACGGCGCCATTCGTCCGATGGCGGGCGATCCCGATCCCGTTCGATTCGGCGGGGAGCTTCCAGCCGACAGGCTCGCGCCGTGCCGCATCCTCAGGCCGGCGGTCAGGCGATCCTTTCTGGAAAAGGGACCGGGTAATCGTGCCGGCCGGCGGGGAGCCGAGGCATTTGTCGAGGTTTCCTGGGACGAAGCACTCGAACTGGTCGCCGGCGAAATTCGCCGCGTCAGGGACGAGCACGGCAACGGCGCGATTTTTTCCGGCTCCTACGGCTGGTCGAGCGCCGGGCGATTTCATCATGCGCAAAGCCAGCTGAAACGCTTTTTCAACATGAACGGCGGTTCCGTTCGTTCCGTCCAGAGCTATAGTTATGCCGCCGGCGAAATCATCCTGCCGCACGTCATCGGCTCCACCGATGGGCTGATTACCGGCCATAGCCCATGGAGCCAGATCGTCGGCCATGCGGATCTGATCGTGATGTTCGGCGGCACGCCGCTTCGCAACGCTCAGGTCAATGCCGGCGGCGTTTCGCGGCATGAAACTCGCCAGGGTCTGCTTGATTGCAAGGAAGCAGGCGCCCATTTCATCAACGTCGGACCTGTCCGGGATGACGCCGCCGGCGAGCTCGATGCCCAGTGGATGTCTCTCAGGCCCGGGACGGACGCCGCCCTGCTGCTGGCCATCGCCCATGTGCTGATAAAGGAGGATCGTTACGACGCCGGGTTCATCGGGCGCTACACCGCTGGCTTCCAGACATTGCGGGACTATCTGTTTGGCAAGGCGGACGGCGTCATCAAGGACGTCGCCTGGGCAGCCGGCATTACGGGTCTTGAAGCGCAGGACATCCTCACCCTTGCCCGGACCATGGCCTCGCGAAAAACCTTCATCATGATGGCATGGGCGCTGCAACGCGCCGACCATGGCGAACAGGCCTATTGGGCGGCAATCGCGGTGGCATCGCTGCTCGGTCGCATCGGTCTGCCCGGTGGAGGATTTGGTTTCGGTTATGCATCCGTATCGGGCATCGGCCAGCCGGCGCCGGCCGTGAAATGGCCGTCGCTACCGCAAGGGCAGAATGCGATTTCCGACTACATTCCGGTCGCCCGAATTGCCGACATGCTGCTTTCGCCGGGAGCGGAATACGACCATGACGGCAAAAAACGGATCTATCCGGACATAAGGCTGATCTATTGGGCTGGCGGCAATCCCTTTCACCATCATCAGGATCTCAATCGACTGGTTGAAGCTTGGCAGAAGCCTGAAACGATCATCGTTCACGAGCATTGGTGGAATGCCCACGCCCGGCATGCCGACATCGTATTGCCGGCCTCGACATTCCTGGAGCGCGACGATCTGGTTGCCAGCGGCCGCGACGGTTTTCTCGGATATTCGACACACACGACGGCGCCACCTGCGGACGTATTCTCGGATCACGAGATCCTGCGTCGCGTTGCGGCAAAGCTTGGGACTGAAGCGGCATTCACCGGTGGATTGAGCGAATCCGAATGGCTGGAGAAGCTTTATGCCGACGCGCAGGCGAACGCCGCGTCAGGCGACATTTCCCTGCCTGATTTTTCCACGTTTCGGAATGTGGGACTGATTGAAGTGGAAAGCCAAAACGCCGACAGGCCTTTGCTTGCCGCGTTTCGCGCGGACCCGGTCGCCCATCCGCTGCACACGCCGTCCGGTCTGATCGAGCTTTCCTCGGAACTCATTGCCGGCTTCGACTATGTCGATTGCCCTGGCCATCCGGCGTGGGTGGAACCGGCCGAATGGCTGGGGGGCAAACTGGCGGACGTCTATCCACTGCATCTCCTGTCCTGCCAGCCGCATGACAAGCTACACAGCCAGTGGGACCATGCGGCACCGTCGCGCCGGACCAAAAGCGGCGGCCGCCAGCCGGTGCGCATTCATCCCGACGACGCCGCGGCTCGCGGCCTGGCGCAAGGCGAGGTGGTGACCATTTCCAACGCCCGCGGTGCATGCCTGGCGATCGTTGCCATCACCGATGCCGTCATGCCCGGCGTCGTGCAGTTGGCGACGGGCGCCTGGTTCGATCCGGCGGATCCCTCGACGCCGGGTTCGCTGGAACTGAACGGCAATCCGAATGTCCTGACGCCGGATCATGGAACCTCCCGCCTCACGCAGGGGCCAAGCCCGAACTCATGCCTTGTCGAGATTTCCCGTTTCATCGGCACACCGCCGCAGGTGCGAGCCTACCGCCCGCCGGATCTGGTCCCCGACCCGCGATTGAATGACGCTCACGGAAAGGAATGCCCATGACCTCACGTCTCAATCCGCAATTGATCGCAGGGCTCGTGTTCGTATTGATCGGCGCCGCTTTTCTGTTGAGCAGTCTCGATCTCTCCTATGGTACCTGGCGCAAAATCGGTCCGGGTGCATTTCCGGGCCTGGTCGCCTCGGCGCTGATCGCCATGGGCGTCATTGTCGCCTTTACGGCCGAGAAACATGACACCAGCAAAGAACAACCGGGCCTTTATTCATCGAAGGTCACGTTCATCATTGCAGCGATAGTGGTGTTTGGGCTGGTCATTCGTGGAGGAGGGTTGCTGCCGGCGGTCTTCTGTTGCTGCGTCATCTCCTCGTTGGCGTCGCGCCCTTTGCGGCCGGTGAAATCGATGTTGTACGGGCTCGGGCTCGGCACGGCCTGCAGCCTGGCCTTCGTCAAGGGGCTTGGCATGCCAGTTGCCATCATTGGTCCCTGGTTCGGGCTTTAGGACGATCACATGGACACGCTGAACGCGCTGCTACTCGGCTTTGACCAGGCAATCCTGCCGACGAACCTGTTCTGGTGCCTGATCGGCACGCTGCTCGGGACCCTTGTCGGCGTCCTGCCGGGCCTCGGGCCCGCCGCCACAATGGCCATCCTCCTGCCTTTCACCATCGGACTTGAACCGGTGACGTCGCTGATCATGATGGCAGGCATCTATTACGGTGCGCAATATGGCGGTTCGACAACGGCCATCCTTCTCAATCTGCCCGGTGAAGCATCGTCCGTGGTGACAGCGATCGACGGTTACAAGATGGCCCGCAACGGACGAGCGGGCGTGGCACTGTCGACAGCGGCGATCGGCTCTTTTTTCGCCGGCACCGTCGCCACGCTGTTGCTGGCGCTGTTTGCGCCCTCGCTTGCCGAAATTGGATTGCTGTTCGGCCCCGCGGAGTACTTCTCCCTGATGATCCTCGGGCTTGTCGCCTCGGTCGTGCTTTCGCGCGGATCGCTGCCGAAGGCACTTGCCATGGTCTTCATCGGCATTCTGGTCGGTCTTGTCGGCCAGGACGTACAAACTGCCGTGCCGCGCTTCACGCTCGGTTTCGAAGAGATGTCGAGCGGTATCAATTTCGTCGTGGTGGCGATGGGATTATTCGGCATTGGCGAGTTGATCAAGGATCTGGAAAACCCGGAAAGCCGCACGGCCATCAACGCACCATTCTTCTCGATGATCCCGTCGCGGGAAGACTGGCGCAGGATGGTTGCGCCGATCCTTCGGGGCACCGGGATCGGTTCCGTGCTGGGACTTCTGCCGGGTGGAGGCGCGCTTCTCGCTGCCTTCGCCGCCTATGCCATAGAGAAGCGCGTTGCCAATCCGCCCGAAGGTTTCGGCGGTGGTGCGATCGAAGGCGTTGCATCGCCCGAGAGCGCCAACAATGCCGGTGCGCAGACCTCGTTCGTCCCGCTGCTCACGCTCGGCCTACCGGCAAACGCCGTCATGGCCTTGATGTTCGGCGCTCTGATCATGCAAGGTATCGCACCCGGGCCGACGCTGATTTCCGAACATCCCGACGTGTTCTGGGGCGTCATTGTGTCGATGTGGGTCGGCAACCTCATGCTGCTGGTCTTGAACCTGCCACTGATCGGCATCTGGACCCGCTTGCTGACGATGCCTTTCCACTATCTCTTTCCGGCTATCGTGGTGTTCTGCTCGATTGGCGCATTCTCGCTCAGCAACTCGGTCTTCGATCTTTGGCTGCTTGGAGCCTTCGGCGTCGCCGGCTACATCTTCGCCAAGCTTGATTGCGATCCGGCACCACTGGTGATGGGCCTCATTCTCGGGCCGATGATGGAAGAGAATTTCCGTAGGGCCATGTTCCTCGCCCGTGGCAATCCCGGCATTTTTGTCGATCGTCCGATTTCGGCGGGTCTGCTTGTCCTTGCTGTGCTCGCCATCCTCGCGGTCGCACTGCCGAAGATCAAGGCCGTCCGCGAAGAGGCATTTCAGGAATGAACCGGCTTATTTTGGACACGCAGAGTGAAACACCATGCATGTAGTGGTCATTGGAGCGGGTATCGTCGGCGCAGCGACGGCACTCGAGCTGTTGAGAGACGGGCACGAGGTCACCATCGTCGAACCCGAACAGCCCGGCGGTCGCCACGCCGCAAGTTATGGCAACAGCGGCTGGCTGAGCCCTGCCTCGATCATCCCGATGTCGATGCCCGGCCTCTGGAGGAAGGTGCCCGGCTATCTTGCCGACCCTTCCGGACCGCTGACCATCCGCTGGCGGCATCTGGCGCGTCTCGCGCCCTGGCTGCTGCGCTTCGTGCTGGCCGGTTCGACGGAAGCCAAGGTTGAACGGACCGCGCAAATTCTGGCGAGCCTCCTGCACGATGCTCCATCCCGGCATGCGGCGCTGGCAGAGGAAATCGGACGGCCGGATCTTATCCGGCGCAGGGGCCTGCTCTACGTGTACCAGGACCGAGCGGCTTTCGAGGCAGAGACTTTTGCGTGGCGCCTGCGACGCGACAACGGCGTTTCCTATCGAGAACTATCTTCGGCAGAGTTGCATGAACTCGAGCCGAATCTTTCATCCCGTTACTCCTTTGCTGCCTTCGTTGAGGATGGTGGTCATTGCGTGGATCCGGGAGGTTATGTCGCAGCAATGGTCGATCATGCGGTGGATCTTGGCGCCCACCGCATCAATGCTAGGGCGACCGGTTTCGATCTTACCGGCAACCGGCTTTCCGGTATCCGGACAGAGGCGGGCACCGTGATGTGCGACAAGGCCGTCATCGCTGCCGGTATACACTCAAAAAAGCTTGCCGCGTTGGCCGGTGACACAATCCCGATGCAGAGCGAGCGCGGTTATCACGTAGTCATTCCCTATCATCTGGCCAAGGGGGAGATGCCGATCATGCCGAGCGACGGCAAGATGGGCAACAATCCGAGCCTTGCCGGACTTCGTATTGCCGGACAGGTCGAGCTGGCAAGCGTTGAGGAAAACCCGGACTGGACCCGCGCCGAAATCCTGCTGAAACACGCCAGAGGAACCTATCCGGCACTATCGGATCTATCCGAAGGTAAAAATATCGATCGGTGGATGGGGCATCGGCCCTCGACTGCGGACGGCCTTCCGGTGATCGGTTTTTCGAAGTCTTCCGAAGATATCGTTCACGCGTTTGGCCACGGTCACGTCGGCCTTGCAGCCGGACCGGTCAGCGGCGCGCTTGTTGCAGGCCTGATCGCTGGGCGCGAATGTGCCATCGATCTATCCGCGCTGTCCGCCGCCCGTTTTCGCTAATCCGCAATCTGCAGGATCGTGTCGGAGAACATCATGCGGCTGAAATGGCCCTAATCCCTGCTTTCATGCGCTTCGACGGCATCCGGCGATCCCCCAGTTCGAAAATCTATGCGGCTGGGCGATCCATATTCGTTGCCGAGAGGATTGGCCGGTCGTATAAGGCGCGATGACGTCTGATTCAAAGATATTTGTTGGCCTGCGGTCGACCCGCAAAAAACCGGCCCCGGACCACGAACCAAGCCGTGCGAAATGCCAATGGGACGGGTGCGAAAAGAATGGCACCCATCGCGCTCCCGTCGGGCGAGATGCTGAAGGGCTGTATCTGCTGTTCTGTCCCGAGCATGTAAGGGAATACGGCAAAGGTTATAACTTTGCGCCAAATCTGTCTGACCCTTTAATTAGGCGCTATCAGACGGAGGCGGCAAACGGCAGCCGCCCGACTTGGGGTACTGGTATCAATCGCGCGTCGGAAATGCCGCTCCCGTCGACGGCTCGCTCCGGTTCTGCAAAGGCAACGAACGCACGTAAAAGCGCTGCAGAACGCCAGGCAGCACAAGTGGATCTTCAGCGACGCAAGCTCAAGGTATTGGAGGCCAAGGCTTTCGAGACCCTCGATCTTTCGCCGGATGCAACGCCGGAGGAGATCAGAAGCCGCTACAAGCAGAGGCTCAAAATGCACCATCCGGACGCAAACCATGGAGAGCGCAACTCTGAGGACGAGCTTCGGGCGTCGATTGACGCCCATAAGATCCTCAAGCTCAACGGCTTCTGCTAGGGGCGTGGCAAGGGATCTGCGGTAGTCTCGGTGGCAGCGGCGTGTACCTCCGACAAAGGGAGGTGCCACGGATGGCGGATCACAACTAAGGCACGAATCGCTCTAGCACTCTCAGCATAAGAGTGCTAAGGATATCCGATCGGGAACCCGCCATTGGGCTGCGCTCTCGCCAAGGAACCCAAATGAATAATACCATTTTTCGGCCGTTGCACGACCGCGTCGTCGTGCGCCGTATCGAGGCTGAAGCCAAGACCAAGGGCGGGATCATCATTCCCGATACCGCCAAGGAAAAGCCGCAGGAAGGCGAGATCGTCGCCGTTGGCACCGGAGCGCGTGACGAGAGCGGCAAGATCGTTCCCCTCGATGTCAAGGCCGGCGACCGCATCCTGTTCGGCAAGTGGTCCGGCACCGAGATCAAGTTCAACGGCGAAGACCTGTTGATCATGAAGGAAGCAGACGTCATGGGCGTCATCGCCTGATTTTCGGGCGCTTCTTTATTTCCTTTTGATGACGACTATAGGGCCAATGGCCCGGGAGTTATTGCCATGTCTGCCAAACAGATCAAATTCGGCCGTGATGCACGCGAAAAGCTGCTGCGCGGCGTCGACATTCTTGCCGATGCAGTCAAGGTCACGCTCGGTCCGAAGGGCCGCAACGTGGTGATCGACAAATCCTACGGCGCACCGCGCATCACCAAGGACGGCGTTGCCGTCGCCAAGGAAATCGAACTTGACGACAAGTTCGAAAACATGGGCGCCCAGATGGTTCGCGAAGTCGCTTCGAAGACCAACGACGTCGCCGGCGACGGCACCACGACTGCAACCGTTCTCGCCCAGGCGATCGTTCGCGAAGGCGGCAAGGCTGTTGCAGCCGGCATGAACCCGATGGACCTGAAGCGTGGCATCGATCTTGCAGTCACCGCCGTCGTCAAGGACCTGCTTGCCAAGGCCAAGAAGATCAACACATCGGAAGAGATTGCCCAGGTCGGCACCATCTCGGCCAATGGCGAGAAGGAAATAGGCCAGTATATTGCCGACGCGATGCAAAAGGTCGGCAATGAGGGTGTGATCACCGTTGAAGAAGCCAAGACCGCCGAAACCGAACTCGAAGTCGTCGAAGGCATGCAGTTCGACCGCGGCTACCTCAGCCCTTACTTCGTCACCAACGCCGAAAAGATGGTGGCTGAGCTGGAAGATGCCTACGTGCTGCTGCACGAAAAGAAGCTCTCCAACCTGCAGGCCATGCTTCCTATCCTGGAAGCCGTCGTCCAGAGCGGCAAGCCGCTGCTGATCATTTCCGAGGACGTGGAAGGCGAGGCTCTTGCAACGCTCGTCGTCAACAAGCTGCGTGGCGGTCTCAAGATCGCGGCCGTCAAGGCTCCGGGCTTCGGCGATCGCCGCAAGGCCATGCTGGAGGATCTGGCGATCCTGACCGGCGGCACCGTGATCTCGGAAGACCTCGGCATCAAGCTCGAAAACGTCACGCTCGAGATGCTCGGCCGCGCCAAGAAGGTCTCGATCACCAAGGAGAACACCACCGTCGTCGACGGTGCGGGCACCAAGGCGGATATTGACGGACGCATCGGCCAGATCAAGGCTCAGATCGAGGAAACCACTTCGGACTACGACCGCGAAAAGCTGCAGGAACGTCTGGCCAAGCTGGCCGGCGGCGTTGCCGTGATCCGCGTCGGCGGCTCGACGGAAGTCGAAGTCAAGGAAAAGAAGGACCGTATCGACGACGCCCTCAACGCGACGCGTGCAGCGGTCGAAGAAGGTATCGTGCCTGGCGGGGGGACAGCCCTTCTTCGCGCCTCCATCCTTCTGAACATCAAGGGCGAGAATGAGGATCAGAATGCCGGGATCAGCATCATCCGCAAGGCCCTGCAGTCTCTGGTTCGTCAGATTGCCGAGAATGCCGGTGACGAAGGTTCGATCGTGGTTGGCAAGATCCTGGAAAGCAACACCGACAACTACGGCTACAACGCCCAGACCGGCGAATTTGGCGACATGATCGCCATGGGCATCGTCGATCCGGTCAAGGTGGTTCGCACGGCTCTGCAGAACGCGGCTTCGGTTGCCGGCCTGCTGGTGACGACGGAAGCCATGATCGCCGATCTGCCGAAGAAGGATGCTGCCGGCGGCGGCATGCCTGACATGGGCGGCATGGGCGGCATGATGTAAACGGTTCCCAATCGGGAACTCGAATAAGCCGTTCGCGGTGAAGGGCTCCGATCGATCGGGGCCCTTTTGTCATATGCTCGCTACGTCTCGCTTCCACAATTCCCCGCCGCCTGAGGTATTGCGATCATCTTGTCCAAGGCAGTGCAGCGTAGCTTCGCCACAGCACATAGAGGCTGACGGAAAAGATGATCCATCGGAAGATCTGCGCCAGCGTATTGCGATGCGTAGAGAGCCGCGTGGCGGTTATGGTGCCGAGCGTTCCGCCGCCGACGCCGCCGGCAATGAAATATCCCGCGACCTGCCAGTCCACCAGCCCGGACAAGGCGTAGTTGGCCGCTGTCGTGAGGCCGAACGTGCCGACGGCGAGGAGAGACGAACCGACCGCGTTGATCAGCGGCATGCCGGTAGAGAACAGCAGTCCCGGCACGATCAGGAAGCCACCGCCGATGCCGAAGAAACCGGAACAGAGGCCGGTCAGCAAGGCGACCAGGCTGGTCTTTCCATGGGTGCGGACCGTCAGGGATTGCGGCGTGATGCCGATCTGGCTGCGTGTCTTGCTCATGACGAAACTGACGAACATCATCAGCAGTCCGAACATGAAGAGAAGGTCCTGACCCTCGACGACCTTGCCGAGACTGGAGCCGAAATAGGCGCCGAGCGACCCGGCGATGGTGAAGATCAAGGCGCATCGCCACCAGACATGGCCGCGAACCGCATGGCCCACGAGATTGAGATAGGCATTGACGGAGACGGCGAGCGCGCCGGTGCCGATCGCGGTATGCACGTCCTTGACGCCAACGACATAGATCAGCAGCGGCGTCGCGAGGATCGAGCCGCCTCCGCCGATCAGGCCGAGGGTGAAACCGATCAGCGATCCTGAGCCGATCGCAAGCAGGACCTGCTCGATTGATCCGTCCATGCAGCCGTCAATTCCAGACCGAACGGGGAAACGCGTCGAGCGGAATCTTCAGGTAACGGCACCCGTTGTCTTCGGCCGGCGGCAGTTCGCCGCCGCGAATGTTCACCTGCAGCGCGTGCAGAATCAGCTTCGGCATCGGCAAGGTTCTGTCGCGGGCCTCCCTCAGATCGACAAAATCCAGCTGCGACCTGCCGGTGACATGCGGGTTGTCGGCCTTCTGCTGCGCCACCGAACTTTGCCATAAGGCTTCGCGGCCACCCTGCCGGTAGTCATGGCCGGTGAAGAGGCGAGTTTCGTCGGGCAGCGACAGGATTGCCTGGATCGACGTCCAGAGGTTAGCGGCGCTACCGCCGGGGAAATCGGCGCGGGCGGAGCCGGTGTCGGGCATGAACAGCGTGTCGTGAATGAAGGCCGTATCGCCGACGAGATAGGTGATCGAGGCGAGCGTGTGTCCGGGCGAATGCATCACCCGCGCTTCCAGCTCGCCGATCGCGAAGGTCTCGCCGTCCTGCAATAGCCGGTCCCATTGGGAGCCGTCGCAGGCGAGATCCGGCCAGTTGTAGATCTGTCGCCAGATTTTCTGCACCGCCACCACATGCTCGCCGATCGCGGTCGGCGCGCCGGTCCTCGCCTTGAGGTAACGTGCTGCCGAGAAATGATCGGCGTGCGGATGCGTGTCGAGGATCCATTCCACCGTCAGCCCGCGAGAGGCGACGTGGTCGAGGATCGCGTCGGCATTCACAGTTGCCGTCGAGCCGGATTTCTCGTCGAAATCGAGGACCGGGTCGATGATAGCGCATTTGCGCGCCGCCGGGTCTGATACGACATATTGAATGCTGCCCGTCCGCGCATCGTAGAAAGCGGCAACATCAGGCTTGTGCATAGGTCAGGCCCTCTTCGGTCTCCATGCGCGGAAAGAAGATCGCTCGTGCCGGGTCGAAATCGTAGTCGGCTTCGAACATCGGCGCGTCTGCCGCAAGCTGCGCCACGGACTCGATGATGAACCGCACTTTTTCATCCGAAAGCAGGACACTGAAGTTCAACCGCGTGAAACCCGGCTTTCTGATTTCGTCGCCGGCGAGAATGGCCTGGCGCATCGCTTCGGATTGCTCGGCATCGATTGACAGCAGCCGGTGAACGTAAGGCCCGGCGCAGGCACAGCCGCCGCGCGCCTGGATGCCGAAGCGGTCGCTCAGCATGCGCGTGACAAGCTGCTGATGGACATAACCGCCCTCGCCGTTGCGAATGCGAAAGGAAAAGATCGGCAGCCGATCCGCGTCGGGCAATCCGAGCAATTCCAGTTGCGGCACCTGGCTCCACGCGGCAAATGCCTGCCGGGTCAGATCTCGGTTGCGCCTAGCCATCTCCTCAAGGCCGATTGCGTGTTTGACGATGAAGGCGAGAGCGGCACGGATGTCGCCGACGACGTTCGGCGTGCCCGCTTCCTCGCGCACTTCCAGGCTGCTGCTGTAATCGTGAGTCTCCGGCGAGACGAACTTCACCGTGCCGCCGCCCGGCCAAGAGGGTTTGTTCGTCGCCAGGCCCTCACGACGGACAATAAGGATGCCCGAAGCACCAGGACCGCCGATGAACTTGTGCGGCGAAATGACGATGGCGTCGATCTGTGCATCCGCACCAGGCGACATGGAAATCGGCACATAGGGACCGGCGCCCGCATAATCCCAGATCATCCTCGCGCCCGCGGCTTTGACCATTCTGGTAATCACGGCGACATCGCTGGTAATCCCGGTAATGTTCGATCCGGCGGACAATGTGCAGACCGTCAGGTCCGGCGATCCGTCGCGCAGCGCCTTGTCGAGAAGGGACAGATCGGGCCCGCCGGACGGGCACTCGGAGAGCTCGAGGATTTCCGCGCCGCTTTCGCGCCAGGGGAGGATGTTCGAGTGGTGTTCATAGGGCCCGATGATGACCCGGACGGTCTTCCCCGCCGCGACCGCTTCCGTGACGCCGAACAGTTTGACGAGGCGATTGAGGCCGGACGTCGCGCCGGAGCCGGTGAAGATGACGGCGTGCTCCTCGGTCGCGCCGCAGAACTCGGCGATCAGCGACCGCGCTTCCCGCCGCATCCGGGTCATAAAGCCGCCGCAATAGGAGGCTTCCGTATGGCTGTTGGCGTAATAGGGCAGGACTTCGTCCATCATGAAGTTTTCGATCATGCGTAGCGCCCGGCCGGAGGCGACATAATCCGCATAGACCAGGTTCTTCACGCCATATGGACCTTCGATCTGTGCTGTCGCGCCGACGAGATCGTCGCGAAGATCGGCGATCAGCCCGGGATGGTTCAAGGCCTTGCGAAAACGAGCAAGAGGCGTGAGGGCCTGATTGGTTTCACGACGAATGGCTTGCACGGTCATCTCGCTGTCATCCTCTTCAGTCTCGAAGTTGACAGCGATTGTATTCTGCTTCAGGCTCGAAGAACTCACCTATTTTATGCGAATTTTCCCCCAGGTTGTGTCGTATGATCGAATCTACAGCAAAGATCGATGTGTTTGATCTGAAAATCCTCACTGTTTTGCAAAAAGACGCTAGCCTTTCGCAGCGTGATCTGGCGGAGAAGGTCGGCCTGTCGCAAAACGCTTGCTGGCGGCGGCTTCAGCGGCTCCAGACGATCGGCATGATCCGCGGTTCACACAGCGATATCGACCTCAGCGCGCTGGGGCTGGATCTCACCGTCTTCGTGATGATCCGCACCCGCCATCATTCCAAAGAATGGATCGACGGTTTTCGCAGCCATGTCGAGCGTCTTCCCGAGGTCATCGATTTCTACCGGATCGGCGGGGACTGGGACTATCTGATCAAGGTCGTGACCAGAGGCATGTCCGGCTACGACGCATTTTACCAGAAGCTGATCACCAATTTCGACCTTGCGACGGTCACCGGTTTCTTCTCCATGGAAGCCATCATCAACAATCGTCCGGTGGACCTGAGCCGGTTGCGGTAACGACCCTGACCGAGGCGCCCGTCAGCGCTGGTAGCTATCAATGCTTCTTCTTCTGTGTTCGCACCGTGGGTTTTTCCGCGGCATGGGAATTTGTACGTTTGACTCAAAACGTCGCCTCAGGACCACAACTCCCTATCCTGGACCTTGCTCCAGCACCTCCTTCAACGTCCCAACGAACGTCTGTGCGGCAAGCGATAGGGGCCGGCGTTTGGGGATGATCATTCCGACGGAAACCGGGATGCGGGGCTCGAACTGGCGCACGGCGATGTGGTCGAACTCATTGGCATCCCAAACCGAGAAATGATCGACGAGGGCCACTCCGCGCCCCCGCTCGACGAGGCGCCGGATAAGCTGGCTCTGGTTCGAGATCAGGCTGTTCGAAGGCCGTACGCCTTCGTCGGAAAGGGATCGGAAGATCGCGGCGCCAAACGGGACCGAGCGCGGATAGGTCACGAACGGCTGGTCGGCGATGTCGCTGGCGAGGATGATGCGATGTTTCGCAAGCTCGTGATTGGTCGGCATGATGCAGACCATCGAAGAGGTCTTGAGTGTCTGCGTCATCAGGTCGGCCTCATGCTCGGGATGATGCACCAAGCCGAAATCGTAATTTCCGCGACTGACATAGGTGTGGATCTTGTCGGAGTCGAGAAGGTCAACCTGGACCTGGATTCCGGGATATAGATTGTTGAAGCGCTCGACAGCCATCGGGATCAGCGCGGTGCTGAATGCCGAAAGTATGCCGATATTTACATAGCCCTGCGACATGGTGGTGAGGTCGAGAGACAGGTTCTCGAATAGCATCAGCTCGTCCATTAGCAGCGTCGCATGCGCAAACAGCAGCTCCGCTTCGGGCGTTGGACGCAGTCGGCCGGCGCTGCGCTCGAACAGTTTGACGCCGGCAAAATCCTCAAGCTGCTTCAACGACTTGCTCGCGTTAGGCTGCGTCGTGTGCAGCACAAGCGCCGCCTCCGTGACGGAGCCTGTTTTCATGAAGGCGGCCAGGGTGTCGAGATGGCGCAACTTGATCCGGCGCATGATGGATCTCTCCAGAGTATTCCAAAAGGGAATGGAAAGCTCGAGTAATTGAATTTTACAAGATGCGCCATGTCTTTCTAGGTTGCTGATCATTAGAGGACAGGCGGACGCGGGAGCCGACGCCCAAGCACGAAGATCATCATGGGCAACATCAGGGTTGGCATCGATGTCGGCGGAACCTTCACGGATTTCACCGTACTCGACGACGAAACGGGCGGCATGCGCCACTTCAAGGTGTCCTCGACACCGCATGATCCCTCCGAGGCAATCGAGATCGGCATCACCAGCCTCGAAGGACGCGGCCTGAGAGCCTCCGACGTCGTCCATTTCGGTCATGGCACGACGGTTGCCACGAACATGGTCATCGAGCGTCGCGGCGGCAAGACGGGCCTCCTCACCACCGAAGGCTTCCGGGACGTTCTTGAAATCGGTCGCCAGACCCGCCCCGACCTGTTCGACATGAGCGTCCGCAAGCCCGATCCGCTGGTCGTGCGGCCGTTGCGCCTGGAAGTCGCCGAGCGCCTCGGTCCCCACGGCGAAGTCATCGTTCCTCTCGATGAAGCCGGCGTGGAAGACGCTGCAAAACGTTTCAGGGCAGAGGGCATCGAAGCCATCGCCATCGGCTTCCTCCATTCGTATCGCAATGCCGCTCACGAGCGGCGCGCAGCCGAGATTGTCAGCAAGCATCTGCCGGATGTCTTCGTCAGCCTGTCGAGCGACGTATTGCCGGAGTTCCGCGAATACGAGCGCATCTCCACCACGGTGATGAACGCCTATCTGATGCCGCGCATGGACGGCTATCTCGATCGCTTCATGAAACGATCGCGCCAGGCCGGCATCGATGCCAAGCCTTATACCATCCATTCCAATGGCGGTTTGATGTCCACCGAGACGGCGCGCAACTACCCGGTGCGGACTTGCCTGTCGGGTCCAGCGGCCGGTGTCGTCGGTGCAGCGCTCGTCGGCAAGGCGGCATCCTTTCCCGACATCATTACCTATGACGTGGGCGGCACCTCTACCGACGTCGCTCTCATCGCCGGCGGCAAGCCCGCCTATTCGGCCGACCGTGACGTGGCCGGCTATTCCATCCGTTGCGCGATGGTCGATGTCAGCGTCATAGGGGCAGGCGGCGGGTCCATCGCATGGCTTGACGATGCCGGCGGCCTGAAGGTCGGCCCGCAGAGCGCGGCGGCGGTTCCGGGTCCGGCCGCCTACGGCAAGGGCGGAACGGATGCCACGATCACGGATGCCAACATCGTCCTGCAGCGCCTGAACCCGATTGCGCTGCTTGATGGCGCCATGCCGGTCGATCGCGAGGCGGCGCTGAGCGCGATCAGCGCAGTGGCCGAAAAGATCGGTCGCAGCGTCGAAGACACTGCCTGGGGCATCATTCGGATCGCCGTCGCCAACATGGCGCGCGCCATTCGCGCCGTGTCGATGGACAAGGGCCACGATCTCAAGCAGTTCGCGCTGATGGCCTTCGGCGGCGCAGGCCCCCTGCATGCCTCGCTGGTTGCGGCCGAAACCGGTCTCAACACGGTCATCATCCCGGAATCGCCCGGCACCATGTGCGCCCGCGGCGTCCTCCTTTCTGACGTTACCCGCGATTTCGTCTCCACTCAGATCAAGCGGGCACGGGGCGAAGGCTGGACCGAGATCACGACAGCCGTCGCAGGTCTTGAAAAGCAGGCCAGGGAATGGCTCGAGGCGGAGACCATCCCCGACGACAAGCGCGCGTTGCAGCACATCGCCGAAGCGCGTTATGCGGGCCAGAACCATGAAATTCGCGTCGAAGGCATCCTGTCGAGCGCGGAGGATTTCGCGGCTCGTTTCGCCGAAGCCCACCGCGTCGTCTACGGTTATGCACTGGACAATCATCCGGTCGAGATCGTCAACCTGCGCGTCCAGGCGATCGGCCACGCCGGTCGGCCGCTGCAGACGGTAGAAAGCGCTTCCGGCACCATGGCGGATGCCAGGATTAGCGAGCGCGATGTGTATGTCGGCCCCGAAGGCGGCTGGAAAACTGTGCCAGTCTACAAGCGTGTGCTGATGCCGCAGGGGGAAAAATTCGCCGGCCCAGCCATTATCGAGGAACTCACCTCGACCGCCTATGTGCTTCCCGACCAGACCGGCGTCGTCGACGCCTATGGCAACATCATCCTCAGCTTTGTGAAGGACCGTGCGTGATGCAGCAGCACGTCAAACCACCGCGCGAGTTCGACGCCATCGAAATGGAGGTCTATTCCAACCGGTTCATGTCGATCACAGACGAGATGGGGCTCAGCCTCGTACGTTCGTCCTTCTCCACCAACATCAAGGAACGCAAGGACTGCTCGGTTGGCCTGTTCGATGGTAAAGGGCGCCTGGTCGTCCAGGCATCGCACATTCCGGTGCATCTGGGGTCACTGCAGGGCGGCGTAGCGGCCGTACTCGAGAACTACAGGCTCGAGGACATCAAGCCGGGCGATGCGTTCATCTGCAACGATCCCTATCTGGCGGGCGGCTCGCACACGCCGGATATTTCCATCCTCACGCCGGTCTTTTATCAAGGCCGCCTTTGTTTCTTCGCCGCCAATCTGGGTCACCATTCCGACGTCGGAGGCGGCGTGCCTGGCTCTTGCGATCCGAGCCAGACCAGCATCTTTGCCGAAGGCCTGCGTATTCCCGTGCTGAAGATCGCGCGCGAGGGCGTGCTCGATGAGCAGATCGTCAAACTCATCAGCACCAACAGCCGCGATCCGCTGGAGCGCATCCTCGATCTCAAGGTGCAGATAGCCACCAACGAAATTGGGCAGCGGAAGCTCGTGGCCCTTGCCGACCAATTCGGCATCGCCACGGTCGAGAAGGCGATCGAGGACCTGATCGCGTATTCGGAAAGCCGGCTGCGCAAGCGCATCAAGGAAATGCCTGACGGCGTCTACAAAGGCGAAGCCTTCATCGACGGCGATGGCGTCGGTTTCGAGCCCTGCCGTATCCAGGTCGCCATCAAAGTGGAAGGTGAGGGGATTACCTTCGACTTCACAGGCACCGACAGTCAGGCGCGAGGCGCGGTCAACATCCCCAAGACCGCCCTCGACGCCACTTGCTACTACACGATCAAGGCGCTTCTGGACCCGTCGCTTCCGCCGAATGAAGGCATGGCGTTGCCAGTCTCGATCATTGCCGAGGAGGGCACGCTGGTGCGGCCGAAGTTTCCCGCCGCCGTCGGCATCCGCTCGACGAGTTGCCAGCGGGTAGTGCGCGCCATCTTCCAGGCCTTCTCCGACGTTCTGCCCCGGGAAAAGGTGTTCGCTTCTTCCGCCGACATGAACGCGACGATGATCTTCTTCGGGCCACACAAGACCCGTGAGGGCAGCTTCGTCTATCTCGAAACGGTCGGCGGTGGTGCCGGCGCAAGCCTCGATCATGATGGCATGAACGGCATTCAGGTTCACATCACCAACACGTCGAACCTGCCGGCCGAAGCACTCGAGATCGAATACCCGCTGATGGTCCGTCGTTATGCGCTCGCCGACGGGTCGGGCGGCGAGGGGCACACCACGGGCGGCATGGGCATCGTCCGCGAGGTCGTCGCCATGACGGATGGCATACGCGCCAACGCTTCTTGCGAGGGACTGCGTACTCCAGCCGACGGGGTCTTCGGCGGCGGACAGGGCGAGGTTGCGCGGCTGAAATTCGGCACAGCCGACGGCACTGTGACCGAATACGACATCTCGATCACCAATATCCTCATGAACCGTGGCGACAGCCTGTTCCTGCAAACGCCGGGCGGCGGCGGCTTCGGTCGCGCGTCCTGAACTAATTGGAGAATAAAACTATCATGGCTCTCGAAAACCTGACGCCAAGCGACGAAGAGATCAAGTCCGCCCCGAACCCGAATTACCTCGAAGGTGACTATCTGAAGGGCGTCCTGGAGATGACCTTTCGCGACGGCAACCCCCTGGCCGAAAAGCTGGTGGAGGACATCTTCTCGTCGCGTGAAATCAACACCGTCTATCTGGTCGGCGCCGGCGGCTCGAATTCCTACATCGAACCGATCAAGTACATCCTCGACAAGTATTGCGACCTGCGCATCGAGCGTATCAACTCGACCGAGTTCGAAACGCGCCGCCCGAAGCCTGTCAACGAGAAGGCTGTCGTGCTTCTCACCTCACATAACGGCGAGACCGAAGACACCGTGGTTGCCGCTCGCTGGGCCAAGACTACCGGCGCGGTTACCGTCGCGCTCACGTCCGACCACGAAAGCGGTCTGGCAAAGATCTGCGATTACCTTCTGCCCTACAGCAAGGAGCTGCCGGGCATGCCGAAGACGATGATCGCTTATCTGTTCGCCGCCTACCTGCTAAAGCACCTCCGCAGCCCGGTCGGCGCGCAACTGCTGCGTGACCTCGAAGCGATGCCGGCCAAGCTGCACGACATCAAGGATGCCGAGCGCGAGCGTGGCATGGAGCTCGCCCGCCGTTACAAGGACGAGAACATCTACTACGTGCTCTCCAGCGGCATCCTCTCGGGTCTCAATTACCAGTATTCGATCTGCATCTTCAACGAAATGTTATGGCTTGATGCATCCGACATCCATTCGGGCGAATTTCGCCATGGTCCCTTCGAAGTTGCCGATCCGGAGATGGCCTATGTCTTCCTCATGGACAATGGCGAGAACCGCAAGATCGACCAGCGCGCGCTGAAGTTCACCCGCCGGGTCACCGACAAGATCATCACTTTCGACGCCGGCCGCTACGAAGACATCTCACCGCTGCTGTCGCCCTTCGTGATCGGCGTCACCTGGTACTGGTTCGCCCACACGCTGTCGGTATTGCGCGAGCATCCGCTGTCCGTGCGCCGCTACATGTGGAAGGTCGACTACTGATGGTCAGGCGCCCGCCCGCATGGTTGTTTCTGCCTCGCGCGAGTTCGTCGCGGTTCGGCACGGCATCGCCTCCGCGGGCGGGCGGTTTCTCCGTCGCGCCCTATGTCTCGCATAAAAGGAAGGCGGCCGAAAAATGATCACGCCCGACACGTCTTTCAACACGTTCAAGGTGCTCGGGCTCGGCGATAACGTTGTCGACCGCTATCTCAACACCGGCAAGATGTATCCTGGCGGAAATGCCCTGAACTTTGCTGTCTATGCCAAGATGCTTGGCGCCGATGCGGCATTTCTGGGTACCTTCGGTACGGATGCCGCCGCGCGGCATGTTCGGGCCACGCTTGAAACGCTTTGCGTGCCGGCAACGCACAGCCGTATTATCGAAGGCGAAAACGGCCATGCGGATGTGCGTGTCGTCGACGGAAACCGGGAATTCGTGTTCTCCAATAGAGGTGGCGTCGCGCGGGAAAACCCCTTCACACCGAGTCAGGGCGATATCGACTACCTCTCCGCCTTCGCACTGGTGCACACGAGTTGCTACAGTCACCTCAACCAGCATCTCGCGACGCTGAAGAATGGCAGCCATCTGCTGTCCTATGATTTCTCCTATCGCTGGCAGGTGGAGGGCCTGATCGCGCCGGTGGCGCCGCACCTCGATTTCGCCGCCCTGTCGGCAGGCGATGTCGGGCGTGGCCGTGCATTGGAAGTCCTGCGCGAGGTCGTCGGGCATGGCTGCGGCCTGGCGCTCGCGACGCTCGGGCCGGAGGGCGCTGTTGCCTATAATGGCAAGGACTTCGTGTCGGTTGCGCCCGTGCCCACCGATGTCGTCGATACGCTTGGCGCTGGCGATGCATTCATCACCGCGACGCTGCTAACGCTGGTTGCCCGTGGCTGGAAGCGCGGCGAGCATGTGGGGCCGCAGGCCATCCAAGCAGCGATGGAAAAGGGCTCGCAGTTTGCCGCCGAGATCTGCCGGATTGAGGGCGCGTTCGGTTATCCGGCACCCATCCACTCGCAAGTCACGGCTTGATCGGAGGCGCGATGCTGGAAGTCAGGAACCTCTCGATTGCTTTCAAGACCCGCGACGGACTGAAGTCCGCGGTGCGCAATATCGACTTTACCATCGGGCCGGGCGAAATACTCGGTCTGGTCGGGGAGAGCGGTAGCGGCAAGACGATCACTTCGCTCGCGGTGATGGGTTTGCTCCCGCCGAATGCGGTGGTCACGAGCGGCGAGGTTCTGGTCGACGGCATCGACATGCTTCAACTCGGACCGGGTGAACTACGCAAGCTGCGCGGCAGGCATATTGCGATGATCTTCCAGGATCCGATGGCGTCGCTCGACCCGATCTTCACCTGCGGCGATCAGATCATCGAGGCGATCCGGCTTCACGAAACGGTTGGCAAGGCGCGGGCGCGCCAGAAGGCGATAGAACTTCTTGAGAAGGTCAGGATTCCTGATCCCGAGCGCGCCATGCGTGCCTATCCGCACGAGCTTTCCGGCGGCCAATGTCAACGCATCATGATCGCCATGGCGGTCGCCTGCAAACCCCGCATCATCATTGCCGACGAACCGACCACGGCGCTCGACGTGACCGTGCAGAAACAGGTTCTGGACCTGTTGCGCGGCCTTAACGAGGAGGTGGGGGCAGCCATCCTGCTGATCACGCATGACCTTGGCGTTATCTACGAAGTCGCGGACCGGGTCGTGGTCATGTATTCCGGGGACAGAATAGAGGAGGCGACCACCGCCGATCTCTTCTGTAATCCCAAGAGCAGTTATGCCAAGGCGCTGATAGACTCGATGCCGACGCCCGGCGGCCAGCATGACCGCCTGCCAGTGATCGAGCGTGACGCGCTTGGCAACGTTTTCAGCGTCCGACCCGAACCGCGCGTCCGTTCAAGCAATGTCGCGGCGGCACCGGACGCGAACGCTACGCCGCTGCTCGAGATCAGGGATCTCGTCAAGTCCTACTGGATCAAGCCTGCACCGCTTGCGGTGCCGGTCGAAATGCGGGCTGTGGACCGTGTCAGCCTGAGCATTGCACCGCGCTCGACACTTGGGCTGGTTGGCGAATCCGGTTGCGGTAAAAGCACCCTTTCCCGCGCCGTCATGCGGCTCTATCGCCCCGACGCCGGCGAAATCCTGCTCAAGGGACGAGATATCGCCAGACTTTCGGAAGGCGAGATGCGGCCGTTCCGGCGTGAGATCGCCATGGTCTTCCAGAACCCTTATGGCTCCCTCAATCCGCGCCAGACCGTCGCCGAGCTTGTCGAAGCGCCGTTGGTCATCTTCGGAGAAGGCACTGCTCCCATGCGTCGCCGCCGCGTCGTGGGCCTGCTCGATGCGGTCGGTCTGCCGGCCGCGGCGGCGGCGAAATATCCGCATGAATTTTCTGGCGGACAAAGACAGCGGATTGCCATTGCCCGGGCCCTCGCACTCAATCCTTCGCTCGTGATCTGCGATGAGGCTGTCTCGGCCCTCGACGTTTCAGTACAGGCGCAGGTGCTCAACCTGCTCAAGGATCTGCAGGTGGAGTTCGACCTGACCTACCTCTTCATTTCCCACGACCTTTCCGTGGTCGAACATATCAGCGACACGGTCGCCGTCATGCAGAAGGGCCGCATCGTCGAATACGGGTCGGCGAAGGCAATCTTCGCCAATCCGAAGGAAGCCTATACCCGGATGCTGCTCGATGCGGTGCCGACCATCGGTTCGGACCGTGTCGGAAAGGGGGTTGCATGAACGCCTCTATTGCCGGAGCTTTGCTGCTCGTTGGACGAAAACTGCTGACGGCCTTTATCCAGCTGCTGGTAATCGCCACACTGATCTTCTCGGTCATGTACATCATGCCGGGTGATCCGGTGCTGCTGTTGCTCGGCGCAGACAGCAATCCCTCGCCGGAAGCCGTTGCCTCCATGCGCAGCCAGCTTGGCCTGGACCAGCCGGTCATGTCTCAGTATTTCGTCTGGCTGTGGAAGGCGCTGCATCTTGATTTCGGGGCGTCGCTCGCCAACGGCTATCCGGTTTCGCGATATGTGCTTTCCAACCTGCCGCGCACGCTGGAACTGGCCTTCGCGGCGATCATCATCGCGACGCTGATCGGTGTTCCGCTTGGCATTGCCGCTGCCCTCAAGCGTGGAAGTCTGCGCGATACGATCCTGACGTCCGTCGCCACGATCGGGATTTCTGTGCCTGTCTACATCCTGGGCACAATGCTGGTTCTGTTCTTCAGCCTTAAACTCGGTTGGTTGCCCGCCAGCGGCTATACCGACATCTCACGGAACGCGCTTGAGCATTTCCGCAAGCTCACCCTCCCGGCGGTGGCACTCGGATTCGGCCTTGCCGCCTCGATTGCACGCATGACGCGCTCGTCGATGCTGGAAATCCTTGGACGGGATTTCGTGCGGGCGCTACGGGCGAAGGGCATGTCGGAGCGACGCATCATCTGGCAGCACGTGCTGCGCAATGCGGCAATCCCGATCGTCACCATCATCGGGCTGCAGCTCGGCAACCTGATGGGCGGTACGGTGCTCGTCGAAGCAATGTTCAATTGGCCGGGGCTAAGCACGCTGCTGGTGGGTGCGGTATCGGCCCGCAACTATCCGTTGGTCCAGGGCGCGATGCTTGCCATTGCTGCGCTTTTCATCTGCATCAATCTGCTGGTCGAACTGCTGTATAGCCTGCTCGACCCGCGCATCAGGAGGAAACGCACGTGACCTCCCGCACCCTTGGCGTCGCTCGCAGTCAGCCGGCATTCGTCGCAAGTCTTGCCGTATTGGCGATCGTCCTTCTAATGGCGATCTTCGGCGGCTGGCTCGCGCCTCACGACCCATTCATGCTCAACCCGCAGGCCGTCAACCAGGGCAGCTCCGCCAGCCACTGGCTGGGAACCGACGAATTCGGCCGCGATCTGCTGAGCCGGCTTCTTATCGGCATCCGTCCGACCCTCATAGTAGCGCTTGGCGCCACGGTGATCGCCGCCGTGTTCGGAACTTTCCTTGGAATCGCCGGTGCTTACGGACGTTTGTGGTTGTCCTTTCTGATCATGCGCGCCGTCGACATCATGTTGAGCTTTCCGCCAATTCTGCTTGCGCTGCTCGCGGTCGGGTTCTGGGAAAGCGGCGTTCTCAGCCTGACAGTCGTGATCGGTGTGCTTTATATCCCGCACTTTGCCCGTGTCGCTCATTCTGCCACGCTTCAGGTGACACGCCAGGAGTTCATGGAAGCCGAGCATGCGATGGGGGCTTCCGCGCGGCGTGTCGTCTTCACGGCGGTCCTGCCGAACATCCTGTCGCCCCTGGTCGTCCAGGCGACGCTGACGGTCGCCGCGGCCATTCTCCTTGAATCGGGCCTGAGCTTCCTTGGCCTCGGCATTGTGCCGCCGGAGCCGTCCTGGGGCCAGATGATTGGAACCGCACGCGGCTATCTCGGCCAGAACCCGATGTATGTCATCTGGCCATCCCTTCTTCTCGCGCTGACAGTGCTCGCCATCAACGTGGTGGGCGACCGGTTGCGCGACATTCTCGATCCACGTCTCAGGGAGGAATAGCCGACATGGAAAAGATGAATAAACAAGCACAAGCAAAAAAGGGGTTCAGCATGAAGAAATCAGTTCTCGGGCTTATCTTCGCCCTCTCATCCAACGTTTCTGCGCATCAGGCCCTGGCGGCTGAGGGCGGTACTCTCTATTTCGGTCTCTCCGGTGAGCCTTCCACACTCGACAGCACCATCAACGCGGGAACGCCGGCCCGCACGATCCGGCTCGCCATTCACCGTGGCCTCGTCAACTATGGCGCTGACGGAAAGCTGGCGCAGGAACTTGCGCAGTCCTATGAGGTCTCCACAGACGCACTGACCTACACGTTCAAGCTGCGGGACGCCAAATTTCACGACGGCTCGCCGGTGACTGCGCAGGATGTGAAAGCGTCCATCGAACGCATCACCGCAGCAGACAGCAAGGCCACTTATCGAAACGAGCTGGGTGTCATCAAAGCGATCGATACGCCCGATGCCAAGACAGTCAAGCTGACGCTTTCCAAGCCATTCGTTCCGCTCATCCACTACCTGGCGCTTCCGGAATCGGCCATCGTGCCCGCCGCCTGGATCAGGGATCATGGCAAGGATCCGAATGCAACGCCGATTGGCGCCGGGCCTTTCAAGTTTTCTACTTGGGAACGTGGTCGCGAATTGACCGTCGAAAAGTTCGACGGATATTACAAGCAGGGCAAGCCTCACCTCGATGACGTCCACTACGTCTTTTATGCCGACGAAAATACCCGCGTGAATGCGCTGAAATCGAGCGACGTCGACGTCATCGACTACGTTCCGTGGAAGGACGCCGCCTCGATCGAGGCCGATTCCAATCTGAAGCTGGCAAGCACGACCGGCCCTTTCATGATGCTGCAGTTCAACACCAAATTCGAGCCGTTTTCGAAGCCGGAGGTGCGGCAGGCCGTATCTTACGCCATCGATCGCGCCACGGTCATCAACACGGCCTTCAATGGTCGGGGCACGCCGATTTACGGAATTGCGGTTCCGGAAGGATACATGGGCTATTCCAAGGAGAAGGCCAACTACTTCAGCTACGACATTACCAAGGCGAAGGCACTGCTGGCGAAGGCGGGTTATCCGAACGGCTTCGAGGCACGGCTGTTGTCGACCGCCCAATACGGCTTCCATAACAATACCGCGATCGCGGTGCAGGCGGAGCTCGCCAAGATCGGCATCAAGGCGAAGCTTGATCTTCCGGACTGGTCCGGCCGCATCGCCAAGAACAACGCCGGCGACTATGATTTTCTTGTCGCGGGCACCGCAGGCGACATCGCCGACCCCGATTGGCTCAGCAACTTCTTCTACGGTGGGCAGCAACTGGTCCGGCTCAACAACTCGGCCTACTTCAACGATCCGGCCATCAACGATCTCCTGGACAAGGGTCGCGTCACGCTCGACACGGCCGAGCGTGGGAAGATCTACGGCCAGTTTGTCGACCGTGCTCTGGAGCAGTCGCCTTTTGTTTATCTGATGTGGCGCGACCAGAGTTTCGGCCTTCGCAAGAACGTCAAGGGCTTTACCAACATTCCCGGCTTTCTGACATTCCAGTCCGGAATCACCGTGGAAGACACCGAGCTGGAATAGGCAGTTGAGAATGGCTGATTTATTCCCCCGATCTTTCAGATCGGGGGAACGCACATATTTGCTTGTCGAAGGAGTGAACGTGGTGATGATGATGAATGGTGCTGGTGCAAAATTTAAGGTACCCGCGAGCGTGGGTACCTTCTGCGTCTGCATGGCTCTGTTGCAAATATTACCGACGGCTGGGGAGGAACCGATAGTCTCCGCCTTTAGGCAGCCTGCTGTTTGAGATGTCGAGCGAGTAATGCTGTCGCTTCCGTCAGTGCGCTTGGTCCAATGCCGAAGGCGCGTTCGACAATGCGTGCTTCTCCACGGACGTCGCCCGTCAGGTTGAAAATAGCCGCCTGCCCCTTCCGTAAGGCGCGCATGACCTCAAAACCTTTGATCGTCGCATAGGCGGTTTTCAACGTCTTGAATCCTCGCACCGGCTTGATCAGTTGCTTGAGCTTGCCATGATCGGCTTCGACGACATTATTCAGATATTTGACCTGCCGGTGCACGAGTTCCTCAGGGCATTTGCCTTCGGCCTTCAGTTCCGCAATAGCAACGCTGTAGATCGCAGCCTTGTCGGTATTGATGACAGTTGGCTTCTCCCAGTCCTTCAGGCCATTCAGGGCCTTGCCCAGACGGCGCTTTGCCGCTTTGGCATTGCGGGTCGGGGACAGATAGAAGTCGATCGTGTCGCCGAATTTATCGACCGCCCTATACAAATAGGTCCATTGGCCGCGTACCTTCACGTAGGTTTCATCGACGCGCCAGTTCGTTGATTGTGGCCGACGCCAGTGCCAGCGCAGCCGCTTTTCGATCTCCGGCGCGTACTTTTGAACCCAGCGATAAATCGTGGAATGATCGACCGGCACGCCCAACTCGCCCATCATTTGCTCGAGATCACGGTAGCTGACGCCATAGCGGCAATACCATCGCACCGCCCAAAGGATAATCTCGCCCTCAAAATGACGCCATTTGAACTCGTTCATCAAAAGTCTCGCTGAATATCTTTGTCGCTCTTTCCGACATCAACGCGATTTTTGCAACAGAGCCCGCAATCTTGGCGCGGCAACCCTGAGGATTGCCGCATGGGCCGCTTATCCTCCGCTCAGCGTCAATTCGACGAGCATCGAACGCTCGCGAGCGGGCCGGAGCCCGGCGCGATGCCATTCTGGTTTTGGGCCACGCATGACGTCGACGCCTCGCTGGAGCCGGGGGTAGCCGGCGTGCCATCCTGTCCCTGCGTCGTCGTTCCGGTCGACAGCAGATTGTTGAAGATGAAGGGGTAGGGCGTTACGGGATTGCCGATGATCGGCATGACGACCGAATAAACCAGCGGCTGCTGGGGCGTTGTCGTCGGCGAGGTTGGTGTCGTGGGCGGCGTCGAGGTCCCGACGATTGTCAACGTGCCGGTGCTGGCGTAGGTGATCACGTAATCCAGCATGGAAATTCCACTCACCCCCGAGGGGGTAATCGCGTAGGTCCCGGCGGCGGTCGTCGCCGTCGTTGCTGTAAGCAGCGTGCCACCGATATTGATGGTCTCGGTCAGACCGGTAATGCTGTCGCTGCCTTGCAAACCGCTAACCGTGTAGCCGGTCGATGCCGACGTATCGAGCGCCTGAGCGGTGCCAAAGTTTGTGGTCTGGTCCTGGGCGGCGATCGTCAATGCGACGGGTGTCACGGTGACCTCGCCGCTGCCACCGACGACCGTGTAATTGCTGTTCGACAGCGTCAGGCCGGAGAGCGACGCGATCGCCTCGGTGCCACCGGCAACGACATGGCTGCTCGCCATCGTCGCCGCACCGCCGATCGTCACGCTGTCACCGGCGACGAGATTGGCAATGCCGAGGTTACCGATGTCGACGGCGGTCGATGCGTTGTAGCTCTGGCTGCCGGTCAGGACGACCGCGAGCGGGTCGATCGTAAAGGTGCCTGATGTTGCATAGGTGATTGAGTAGTCGGACGTCGAGAAGCCCTGCACAGCCGAGGGCGTGATCGTATAGGCTCCGGCATCGGTATGGGTTGCCGACGATGAGACCGGTGTGCCGCCGATATTGATGGTCTCGGTCAGGCCGGTGATGCTGTCGCTGCTCTGCAGCCCGCTGACGGTGTAGCCCGTTGTCGCCGCCGTATTGAGCACCTGTGCCGTGCCGTAGGTGGCGGTCTGGTTCGCCGCCGTGATCGTCAAGGAGGCTGGTGTGATCGACACCGTGCCCGCCGCATAGGAGATCAGGTAGTTGAGATCATTGCTGTTGAGCCCGCCGGGGGTCAGCACGTAATCGCCGACGTGCCGGCTGGAGGTCGTCAACCCGGTCGCCGTGCCAGCGAGCGCCTGCGCCTGCGTATCGCCGTTGAGCAATCCGCCGACGGAATAGCTGTCGGATTGCGTCTGCCCACTATAGACGAGCGACTGCGTGGCGGCCATGACGGTAAGCGTCGGCTGATAGCCGTAGACGAAACGGTTGCCGCTGTTCGCGGTGCTGGCGAAGGTCCCTGTCGTGAAGTTATAGGCATCGCCGTAATAGCTGAGGCCGGTCAGTCCGGTGAAGACGTTGCCGGTCGCGGCAGCGCCCGATGAGCCCGTCGCCTGCGTATAGATCAGCCAGCGGCCGTTGGCGGTCGAGATCGGCGCCGTGCCGGCATTGTTGACGAAGGCTCCGTTCACCGCGAGCACGACGGCATCGCTGCTGGCTGCCGACGACAGCGAGCCACCGGTGCCGAACGTCATCGCGCCCACCGTCTGGATCTGAATGCCGCCGGTCTGGCTGAGGGCCGTATCGATCGTGAATCCGCCCGATGCGGTCGACAGGATGCTGAGCGGATCGGCCGTGAGGCTCGTCTCGATCGCGGTTTCGACCAATGATCCGAAGGTCGACGCGAGATTGGCGTCGAGAACGGAAAGGCTGGCGGCCGAGGTCGTCAGGCTGTCCTCGCCGGACGTGATATTCGGCAATACGACATTGCCCGAAGTCAATGTTCGCTGGTCGCTGTAGATCCGGGCGCTGATCGCAGTGTCGCCGGACGGCGTCAGGGTCGTGCCGATCCCGCTCGTGGTGGTCACGGCGCCACCGGCGACCAGTTGATAGTATGAGCCATCGGCGCCGACCGAGGCCGTGCCATAGCCGAGCAACGCGCCGGACTTGTAGAGACCGACCTGACCGCCAACAGCGGCGTTCCCCGCGCTCGTGTAGGCGTAGCCGGAAATGGACTGCGCCGGCGTCGAGAAAATCGCCGTCAGGTACGGATAGAGCCCGGTTCCCGTGGCCCAGGCGGAGGTGTCAAAGCCAGTCGGAAGCGCGCCGATCAATTGGCTCGTGGTCTCGCCGGTAACCCCGGCGTAGGAGCCGCTATAGATACCGTTGGATGGGCCGACGCCTGCGGTCTGGCCCGTTGTCTGGGTATTCCAGATGCCGTTGGTGACGGTGTCATTGATGTTGTCGACGCTACCGACGAGGCCACCGACATTGCCGGTCGAAGCAGTCACATTGCCAATGGCAAAAGCATTCGTCAGCGTCGCGTTCTGCATGTAGCCCGCGAGGCCGCCGACCTGATCGTTGCCGGTGACAGACCCCATCGCATAGACATTCGCCGTGTTGTTCTCATTGAGCAACCAGCCCGCGAAGCCGCCGACCTGATTGACGCCGACCACTGCGCCCGTCGCGAAATCGGAGGTCACGTTGCCGCCCTCGATCCGGCCTGCGAAGCCGCCGACTTCGTTGCCCAGGCTTTTGACCGAGCCCGTCGCGAAGTTGCCGGTCATCGTGGCGTAATATTCATAGCCGACGAAGCCGCCGACGAGATTGCTCGTCCCGTAGACCGCGCCCGTCGCATAAGAGTTCGTGGTGGTACCCTGGCTCTGCCCAGCATAGCCGCCGACTGACGAATTGCCGGTGACCGCACCCGTGGCGTAGTTCTGATTTTCCTGGCCGTATTGCAGGCCGGCAAATCCGCCCGTGTAATTGGCGCCGGTGACGGTACCGGTCGCATAGGAATTATTGATCGAGTTGCTGCTGTGCTGCCCGACGAAGCCGCCTGTACCGTCATTCGTGCCGGTGACATTGCCGGTCGCATAGCTGTTGGAAATCGCCCCGTCGCTATAGCCGACGAGACCGCCGGTGCGGCTGCTGCCGGTCACATTGCCGGTCGCCCAGACATTGGCCAGCCCATTGCCCTGTTCGACGCCGACGAAGCCACCGGTATAGTTGCCGGTGTTGATGACGGTAGCCGTCGAATATTGCCCCGAGCCGATCGTGCCATAGTCCCAGCCGACGAAACCGCCGACGCCGTCGCTGGAGCCGGTAACGGTCGCGCCGGTCGTATAACTGTCGGTAATGGTGCTCTGGTTCTGGCCGACGAGACCGCCGACGCGGCTGTTGCCGGTGACGGCGCCCGTCGCCCAGACATCGTTCAGGGCGCCGCCCTGTGCAATCCCGACGAAACCGCCAGTATAGTTGCCGGTGTTGATGACGGTAGCCGTCGAATATTGCCCCGAGCCGATCGAGCCATAATCCCAGCCGACGAAACCACCGACGCCGTCACTGTTGCCGGTGACGGTCCCGCCCGAGGAATAGCTATTGGTGATCGTGCCCTGGTTCTGACCGACGAGCCCGCCGACGCGGCTGCTGCCGGTTACATTGCTCGTCGCGAAACTGAGGTCGATAGTGCTGTTCTGCGCGAGACCGACGAGGCCGCCGGTATAGTTGACGCCGATCACGGTTCCGGATGTGCTGGACTGGGTGATAGAGCCGCCAGCCATGTTGCCGATGAGGCCGCCGACCGCATCGCTGAACCCGGTGACGGCGCCCGACACCGTCGCGTTCGTGATCCCGCCATTCGACCAGCCGGCAAGACCACCGATCTGCGAGTTGCCGGAGACCGCGACGCTAGAGGTTACATTGCTGATCGTATTGCCGCTCGTCGTATAGAAGATGCCGGCAAGGCCGCCAATAAAGTTTTCAGCCGTTACGCCACCGGACCATGCCGACGCTGTGACAGAGCCGCTGATGGTGAGGTTGGAGATATTGGCATTGTTGACGACGCCGAAGAGGCCGAGGTTCGCCGAGAACTGATCGAGCGCAAGATTGCTGATCGTATGGCCGCCGCCATCGAACGAGGTGCCCACGAAATAGGGCGTGAAGAGACCCGGCGTCGATGTCAGGTCGAGATTGTTGGTCAGCTTCCAGCTGAGGCCGGGCGTCTCGGCAAACCCTTGGAAATTGATCAGGTCCTGCACAGAGGCGATGCTGTAGACGCCATTGCTGTCGGGCGTGAACCCATAGGCGGCCGGCGACAGCGCGCGGCCATTGTTGATCCATGACGTATATTGGCTGTCGCTGATGCCGCCGATGCTCCAGAGCGCGGCAGAGTTGATCAGGACCGTGCCTTCGTCGTAGTGCGAATTGGTGACCTGCGCGCCGTTGGTGAGATACCCGATCATGCCGCCGAGCGAAAATGTGCCGGTGACGTCGCCCGCGGAATAGCTGTCGGTCAGCGTCGCGCTGCCGTCCATATGGCCGATCAACCCGGCTACCTGCGAACTGCCGGCAGTTGTGGCCGAGACGTCGCCGGTCGCATAGACAGTCGTCATGGCGCCATTGCTGCCGCCGGCGAAACCGCCGATCTGGCTGCCGCCCGCCGTGACATTGCCGGTGCTGTGCGAGGTGGTAATCGCGCCGTCGTTATAACCGACGAAACCGCCAACATTGTTCTGGCCGCTGACGGTACCGGTCGAGTACGAGCCGGCGACACTCGCATAATTATGTCCGATCAGTCCGCCGACCTCGTCGGATGTCGCGGTGACAGTCTCGGTGGAATAGGAATTGGTCAGCGTCGATGAGTTCTGCCCGATCAGGCCGCCGATGCGATAGCCACCGCTGATCGAGCCGATCGCGTAGCTCTGGTCGATCGTGCCGCCGCAATTGCAGCCGACCAGTCCGCCGGCATAGCCACCGGCATAGACCGCGCTCGACGACCATGACGAGGTGATGGAATTGTCGGAATAGCCGACGAGGCCGCCGGTCCAGTTGCCATTGGTCTCGGTGACGGTTCCGGATGCCCAGGCGTTGACGAGAGCCGTGCTGCTACGGCCGATGAGGCCGCCGGTCTGGTCGCCATGGGCCGTTACGCTGCCTGTCGCACTCGCGTCGGTGATCGTTCCGTTGAGGCTGTAGCCGATGAGGCCGCCGGTATTTTGCTGTCCGCCGGTGATCGTCCCGCTCGCCGCCACTGTCGTTGCCGAGCCCATGAAATAGCCGGCCAGCCCACCGGTGTAAAAGCCGCTGCCGGTCTGCGTGCCGCCATATTGCTGGCTGGTGACGTTGACGCCGGAGGTCACATTCGAGGCAGCTATCGCGGTGCTGGACGGGTTATACATCGCACCGATGACGCCGCCGACATAGTCGAGGCCCTCAACCGAACCGGTGACCATCAGATTGGCTATCGTCGCGCCGCGCGCATAGCCGAACAGGCCGAGATCGCTGTTCAGCTGATCGATAGAAAGATCGCTGATCGTGAAGTTGCCGCCGTCGAACGTGCCGGCGAAATACGGGATCACCTGGCCCGGCATGGAGGCCAGGCTGATATCGTTCACGAGCTTCCACTTCAACGTGGAATCCTCGGCGAAGCCAAGAAAATCCTTGAGGTTCTGTATCGTCGACAGTGAATAATAGCCGTTTGCGTCGGCCACGCCGAAATAGGCCGATGCCGTCAATGTTTTGCTGGGCAGCCAGCTCTGGAACTGCGCGTCGTAGAGGCCGCCGGCGGTGACCATGCTGGCGCCGTTGATCGCCGTCTGATCAATGTCGTAATGCGAATTGGTGATCGTTGCGCCGGGGATCATATAGCCGGCGAGGCCGCCGACATTGGTGAGGCCTGCGACCGACGTGCCGGTATAATAGCTGTTGGTGAGCGAACCGTTACCTTCCAACCGACCGACGAGGCCACCGAACTGATCGCCGCCATTGCCGAATGCGGACGAGTAGCTGACCGTGCCTGTGGCATAGGCCGAGGAGATGGCGGCGTTGGAATAGCCGGCGATGCCGCCGACAAAGTTCATGCCGCTGACATTGCCGGTCGCATAGACCGTGTTCACGGCGTTGTAGTTTACGCCGATCAGACCGCCAATATAGTTGTAGCGGCCCGTCACCAGTCCTGTCGCATGGGCCGTGTTGACCGTGCCTTCGTTGATGCCGATGAGTCCGCCGACATTGCTGTTTCCGGTGACCGCGCCCGTCGCATAGGCGTTGCTGATGTTCGAATAATTGTGGCCGACCAATCCGCCGATCTCGTCGCTGCCGCTGCTGTAGACCGAGCCAGTGGCATAGACGTTCGAGAGCGTTGACCGATTGTCGGCAACCAATCCACCGAGCCGAAAGCCGCCGGTGACTGCCCCGGTCGCGTAGCTGTTGGTGGTGAACTGGCCCCAGTTCGCGCCGACGAGGCCACCAGCGTAATTCGCGCCATTCACGGTACTCGTCGAATAGGACTGGTCGATCGACCCGTTGCCCTCCGAGAACCCGACGAGACCGCCGGTCCAGTCGCTGTAGCCGGTGATCGTCCCCGTCGAATAGGATCCGGTGATTGTGGCCTGATTGTCGCCGACGAGGCCGCCTGTGCGGTAATTGCCCGTGACGGCTTCGGTGCTGAACACATTGGCGATGCGACCCGACGATGCCGCAAAGCCGACGAGACCACCGACATAGTTCTGACCGGTGACGCTACCGCCCGTCAGCCCCAGATTTTCCAGCGTTGCATTGCTGGTATAGCCAAACAGGCCGACAAACTGGCTGCTGGGATTGTCGATCGTCAGATTGTTAATCGTGTGTCCGAGGCCTTCGAAAGCACCGCTGAAGCCATTGGAATTCAGGACGAGATTACCATTGCCGTCGGTGCCGATCGGAACCCAGTTCGGGGTCGACGACGCATCGGCGATGGAATTGGCGAGCGCATATTGGCCGGTGAGGGTGGAGGCCGAGGCATTGATGGCGGCGATATCGGCCATCGAGTGAACGAGCGTATAGTTCGTGCCGTTGATTGTCAGCGCGCCGCCCGATCCGGTATAGCTGAGCGATCCGCTATAGCCGCTCGACCCGAGACCGAAGCCGAGCGTTCCGCCCGTGCCGCCGTCGTTCGTCGTCAGGATCACGCCACCGTTCCCGCTCACGGTAATCGGAGCGGTGATGGCGATGCCGTGGTAGGCGTCGAGGGTCAGGGTGTTGCCGCTCGACCAAGTGATCGCCGAGCCAATCGTGATGTCGCCGGCGCCGGCCGAGTTGGCGATTCCTGGCCCCGTCGTGCTGTTTGCCGTCGTCTTCAGTGTAACGTTGGTGGTTGCAAGGTTGCTGGCAATCGTCGCCGCGTCGCCCGAGCCGATGGTCAGATCATATGGGTCGGTCAGCCAGAGCCCGGTGGTTCCCGCCGCAGCCGACGTGTCGACGCGCAACCCGGTGAAATCGACGCTCTCTCCCGACGTCTCGATAGTGCCGCCATTGCCCGAGATCGAGCCACCTTCGGCCGTCATCATGCCATGGGCTTGCGTCAGGCCGTCCGACCACAGGACGATCTGGCCACCGTTGCCGTTGCCAATCCCATTCGCCGTGATGGTCGAAGTTGCGTCCATCGTGACGGACTGCGCATGCGCCAACGCGCCCAGACCCGTCGGGCCGCCGCCGATCAGGACAGTGCCGCCGGTCGTACCGGACGCATCGATCGTCGCGCCAGTGAGGTCGACGCTGGTCACCGCCGTGACCCTCACGGTGCCGCCGGTTTTTTTCTTCGAGGCAACGCTGACGCGTGCCTTGGTCAGGGCAATGCTATTGCCAGAGACTGCAATGCCGCCCGAGGCTGATTTGAGCTGGCCGGAAACCGTGACATTGCCGCCGTCTCCGCCGCTGAGGACGATCGCGCCATTTTGACCGGAGATCGACGAGGCCTGAATCGAGCCGGGGATATTGATAGCATCGCGCACGGAGTTGCGTGCGGTCGCGGCAGTCAGCACAACCTGTCCCCCACGGGCATTGATCTTGCCGGAGTTGCTGATGAGCGGCGTGCCGTCCGCATCAGTGGCATTCGCCGGGACCGCAACCTGAAGGAATTGGTCGCCGGTGAAATCGAGCGTCGCCTGTTCGCCCGAACCGAGGCCGATCTTGCCGATTGGCGCGGAAATCAGGCCGGAATTGTCGACCATGCCGCCGAGGAGCGCGACGAAACCGCCGGATGCTGTGGTGATCGTCCCGGCATTGCTGACCGAAGCCGGGGTGCCGGTCCCCAGAAATGTCGTCTTGCCGGCCATGAAGTCTTCGTCGCTGATATCGAGCGTCGAGGCGGCGAAACCGCGCGCGACCGAGACGGTGCCGGTCGGCGTGATCTGGATGCCGTTCGGGTTGATGAGGAAGACGCTGCCGTTCGACGTCAGCGATCCCGCGATCGTCGAGGTCGTTGATCCCGTCACCCGGTTCAACGTTGCCGAAGACGCATCGGGCTGGACGAACCGGACCGAATTTCCGGCCCCGACGCTGAAGGATCCCCAGTCGAGTACGGCGCGGCCGGATTGTTGCTGCACCGTCAATGCGCCGTTTGCCGGGGCGCCGATCGTCGCGCTGCCGGCGGCGACAGAGCCGTTGGTCGGCAGGATATCGCCAGCCCTCGACGTGCACGGCGCAGCCACCGCCAGATAGGCGATCAGGCTCGCCGATCCGAGCAATCTATCCTTCCGAAAAACGCTAATCATGCTGAATCCTGAACGTCATTCGAGTGTTCTTGTAAGTAGGCGCGCCTGCAGTCAGGCGAATTCGGCGAGATCTGGCGGTAGGCTTGTGAACGGGCCGATTGCTCTTCAAGCCCATGCATGGGCACGCGATCGTCGCCCCGATCAGTATTTGAGGATCCAACTTGCCGTTATCCGGGTGCCATCATTGCCGGGCAGGGAGGCGTGCGCCCGGCCCAGCTCGATCGTGGCGAGCGACACAAGTCCGGTCTCGGCAGGGTTGAAATTGAAGCGAAGGCCGACGCCGAATGACGTGGCGGTCAGACGAGATGCCTCGACCGCAGTCGGGGCATCAATCTTTCCGAGCCCGGTGGCACCGAAGAGATAGGGCGCAGCAGTCACCGTCGAACCCATATCGGCCAGGCTGAACACGTGACCAAGCTCGCCTCGCAAACTGATGCCGCTGTCGACCGAGAGAGTTCCCGCGTCGAATGCCGACAGCGCGTCATCACCTTGCAGCGAAAACTGGCCCGCGCCGGGCATCGGGCCGGAGATCGCCTGTTGCGCGTGCAGGATCGCCGCACCGGTGAAATCACCCGGCAGCAGCTGGTCATACCTGAGGCTCGCCTCGATCTTGGTATAATCGGGGCGCGATCCTTGCCGTGACAGCGGAATGCCCGATACGGCGGCATCGGCTGCTGTCCGCGCGCCGAACCAGTCGGTGCCCTGCGTGACGAGGATGCTGCCGGAGACAGTCGCACTCCAGTCGAGACTGCGCGATCCCTCAAGGCCGGCAGTGAAGACGCGCAGGCGATCGAGGCTCGTTATCACCCCGAAATCAGGGGCCGTCTGTTTCTCGTCGGTGATCTCGAACGAGCCGGTCACCGTGAGTGTCGTCTTGCGCGTCTTGATGAGCGGATAGTGCGAGCGCAACGCCCAGTGATCGAGTACGCCGGTGGTCCGCACGGCGGTCGGCCCCAGCACGGGATTGGTGACCGAGCGGGCGTATTCCGGATTGATCGTCCAGCCGTCGACACCGATTGGCAGGATGACGCCGGCCGCGGCGATCTGGCGGGATGGCGCGCCTGAAAACACGGTATCGGGGTCCGGCCCAGGGATCAGCGAGCCATAAATCGTCTCGCCGAAGCCGAAAACGCTGTTGAGCGAAACCGTTACGGGAAACTCGACGCCGCGGTAGAGATTGCCGATCTTGTTGTCGACGCCGATCGAGGCCGAGACCGGACGCCAGTCCGCCTGAACCAACAGCTTCGCCCCGCCGACCCTCTCGCCGCGCATGACGGCGCTCGCCAGCCGCACGCCCGGCACTTCACCTGCCAGCAACAGCCGCCGCTCGATCTCGCCGATCGTCAGTCCGCGCGCCCCGATGAGCGACGCGACGCGGTCGCGCACGACACCGCGCACGCGCTCCGGTACGGCTGACACATCGACCGACTCGATGAAACCGTCGAGCACGATGAGCTTGAACACACCACCATTGACCAATGTCTGCGGCGGCACGATCACACGGGCCAGAACGAAGCCTGCGCGAGCATAGGCCGCCTCGATCTCCGTTGCCGCCGCATAGAGCGTCTTGACGTTGACCGTCTTTCCCTTGATCCGGGCGAGCACGGTGTCGGTCTCGGATTTCAGCTTCGGCAGACCGCCTTCGACCGAAGACGAGGCGATCAAGACGGTAAATGTTTCAGCGCCGACCGGCACGGTGCCCGGCTCGGTCGCCCCGAGCGTCAGCGCGCCGCTCGGACGTGGCTGAACCGGCGCGAAGGATTTCGGCGTGACATGGCTCGGATCCGTCGATTGGGCGAACGCGGGCGATCCGGTGCAGACGACAGCTGCCCAAAACGCGATCCACCCTCTACACGACATCATCGATCGCTCTCTCGGCGTGAACTGATAATCCACATAGGCTGATTCGCACATCCTTCTCGAGGGCCTGCGGCCTCAAACTTAAAATTCTGTTGATGAGCAGCGCGCCGTTGTATTTTTGCCCCAATTGCTTGTCGGCCGCGGTGCGGCGGCGAATAAGCGCGCTTGTTGATTTGATTGGTTACCTGCGTTCCTGCACTGTATTTGACGTCCGCTTAGTCGAGACGGGTCCGCTTAGGGATAACGCCGGGAAGCCGAGCCTCGGCTTCGTGACGCAAGACATTGAGCCACTTCGGCAGATGGATATTGATATTCCCTCATATGGCACTCTACGCCAACGGAAGTGTTCCGAGCGTCACAATCCCCGACGATCCAAAAAATCATATCTTCCGAAGCCTATCAGAGGCTGAAGTGTTGATATCGTCACAGATTGGGGGACCACCTTCTCGAGCCTGCCGGATCGAGTCATGGTATCGGTCCTTGTCCCGCAACGACATCCGCATCATTCCTGAAGCTATTTTGATGTGGAGGTCTTCCAGCATCGACCGGAAGCGCGGGTTGCGGACAGCCACGTTCCCCATCAGCAGCATGACGGATGTGAAGTGGTCGCCCGTCGGGAAGTTTTTCGTCTCGATCACTTCAGCCAGTTGCGGGGCGATCTCGCCTTCGATCTCTGCCATGCCGTCTTCGACATGGTTCGGATCGAAGCCCTCGGCCTCGATGCGGAGGAAATTCCGACGGGCACCGATGTTTCGGACCAGTGTCCGGAAAGACCTCTTTGTCGACTGATCGAACACGAAGACCTGTGCCTTCCACTTATCGGCCGCGTCGCTGAAGCCAGAACCGCATCTTCATCGAAGGAGTCACGCTGCACGGAGGGAAGTTCGGTCTTCGGAGAGATCCCTGCAGCAGGTCGAAATATTGCGCCCAGGCGAACTTGTTGACGATGTCGGCGGGCCGCTCAAAAGTGTAGATCTCTATGCCATCGATGTTGCCGGTCGCTTGGTAGCGTGCTTTGGCAACCGGGGTGACGTAGAGCCGAATCGCGTATCTGATGTTGTTCAGAAACTCAGCGATCGTGCTGGGAGGCCAGTGTCGATGACGGCCTTCAGGAAGAGCTGTTCCATAGCCTCAACCATTCATATAACTTCGCGAAACACTCATCGGCCGGCATGAGTGTTAAAACAGCTTCCCCGTCGACCACATCGTGATGAACATCTGGACCGCAGTTCACAGCTACAAGGTCCTCTTTGGCAACATCAGCCCGGAGATGAAGGTTTTTTACGGGATCGTTCAGTCTTGGCGGGTTCAATGGTGGGAAGGCGAATCGGATTTCGAGGAGAGGCTCCTGGTCGCCCACCGCTTTCCCCTGGTCGGCGCCTCGCGTGAGCTGTTTTGTGAATTCGGCCGCGAATTGCTTCAGAAAACTTGGAATGCCCAAAGCCTGTGAAGTTAGTAGCGGCGTTGAAGATCGCCTCTTCAGAAGTTGCCACTGGAATGACACGAGCCAAATCGTAGCGTTTTTCCCCCGCATTTTTTGAAGGTCGGAAGGGGTCTGGGCATGAGAGGAATTTGCGAGACTGCTGTTCAGCGCTGTATTCCATAGATGTGCCCCACTCCATGCCTATATCTTTCGTAACGATTGCATGATCAAGTCAAACGAATTATCGGCCTGTCCGAACAGAGGTGAAAGGTGCCAAACGTCAATCCATTGATCCTGCGATGGGCGCGCGAGACCGCGGGGCTCAGTGTAGAAGATGCTGCCGACAAGCTCGGTATCGGCGATGCTCGCGGTGTTGCGGGCAGCGAGCGCCTTGCCATGCTTGAAGACGGCCAGGTTGAGCCGACCCGTCCGCAGTTGATCAAGATGTCCACACAATACCGGCGCCCGCTACTCACCTTCTATCTTGCCGATCCGCCGGTAGCCGCGGCGCGCGGAGAGGATTTCCGGACTCTTCCCGATGAATATGCGCGGCGCGATGCAGCGCTGGTAGATACGCTGTTGCGCGAAGTTCGGGCTCGTCAGGAAATGGTGCGCTCATTGCTCGAGAGCGAGGAAGAGGCCGAACTACTCGATTTCGTGGCATCTTATGACATTCGCCGCGGACCGGAAGGTCTGGCCACGGTGATCAGCGAGCGTCTGGGTTTCAGCCTCCAGTCTTTCCGATCCGGCAATGGTCGAGGCACGTCCAAAGGGTTTGCCTATCTGCGCGAACGCGCAGAGGCCGTAGGGATTTTCGTGCTGTTGATCGGCAATCTGGGAAGTCACCACAGCGCTCTCAATGTCGAGCTGTTCAGAGGTTTCGCGCTTTCCGACAAGGTCGCACCCTTCGTTGTGATCAACGACCAGGACAGCGAGCGGGCTTGGTCGTTCACTTTGCTGCACGAACTTGCCCATATCTGGCTCGGCCAGACAGGTGTGAGCGGCGGCCGACCGACATCGGCTATCGAAACCTTCTGCAATGATGTGGCGGGGTGTATTCTGCTGCCTTCGGCCGAGATCGCCGGCGAGCTCGCGTTGCGCGGAGCGCGCCAGGACGTCGTGATTGCGCGTATCGGCGAAATCGCGGAGCTACGACAGATCAGCCATTCGATGGTCGCCTACAAGCTCTACCGCGAAGGGATCATCGACCAAGCCATGTGGTCGTCTGTGACGGCTGTCTTCCGGCAGCAGTGGCTGAATAATAAGGCAGCTCAAAGAGCACGCGCGCGTGAAAACGACGGTGGGCCGAGCTACTATCTCGTTCGTCGCCACAGGCTTGGCAATCGCCTTCTGAGCCTTTCGAAACGGATGCTTGCAGACGGAGCCCTGTCGCCTTCCAAGGCGGCGGCGATCCTCGGCGTGAAACCGAACAACGTCTTCTCGCTGACCGACGGCGTGGCTTAAGGGGGCGGTGTGCATCTTCTCGACGCGAACGTTCTCATTACGGCGCATAATCTTTACTACCCGATTCAGCGCGTTCCCGAGTTCTGGGATTGGCTCGTCCATATGGGCGAGACCAGCGCGCTGAAAATCCCGGTCGAAATCCTCGAGGAGATCACCGAAGGTTCGGAACTGGGGCAATGGTTGAATGAGGGGGATAATTATGACGCCCTCAAGCTGGATCAGGATGTCGAACCGGCTCTCGTGCAGACAGTCATCGAAAAATATGCGCCCGACCTCAACGACGCCGAGATTATCGAGGTCGGTCGCGATCCATTCCTGATTGCCCATGCCCTGGCACATCGCGCTAACCGGATCGTCGTGACGGTCGAGGCGTCCAAGCCGAGTACCAAACGGGCAAATCGCAGGATACCGGATGTCTGCAACGATCTCGAAGTGCGCTGGTGCAACAGCTTCCAAATGCTGACGGATTTGAATTTCATGACCGGCTGGCGTTCGCAGCTCTGAGCGCAAATAAGAGGAGATATTCGGCCATTCGCGGTAATCGTCGAATCTCCAAGAAAGTGTTGTGGATTCAGCTATTTGAAGGTCTTGTGGATAGTGGCCGTAGGTTCGATTCCGTTCAAGGCGGGAGATGGTCTTGTCCGGGTGATTTTGCGCAAAGTGCTTCCAGTTCCTTGGCGAATGACATCACCACGGGTCGCAAAACGCTCCGGCGCCGGTAGGCTATGCCGATATTGCGGGTCCACGTCCGGCTGTCGAGTTTCAGGGCCACGAACTGCGCGTCGCGTCCCTGCACGAACACGCTTGTTCGGGTGAGATAGCTGAGCCATTTCGAGCCGGCGATCATCGACATCTGGAAGGTCGACGACGTTGTTTCGCAGATTGCAAGAGGGCGGGGAAGCTGCGCGGTAGCAAACAGGGCCTCGAGCGCCAACCGGTCCGGTTCAGGCCGGGCAGGGATCACCCAGCGATATTCCATCAGGTCGGCAAGGCTCACTTTGGGAAGCTTCACCAACTCATGATCGCGGTCAGCGACGATGTCGACTGGAATTTCAAGCAAATTGAGAAACTCGACCTCTTCGGAAATCTCTTTCGGCCGGGCCATCACGGCGATGTCGATGGCCCCGTTGAGCAGGGAAGCGTAAAGCGCTGAGCTGAGTTCCTCGTTGAGTGAAACATCGACTTCCGGCTGGGCTTTAAGAAATCGCTTGATGGCGGTCGGTACGATTTCCCGCATTGCGGTCGTGACCGCACCGATGCGCAGCCGGCCTCGACGGGCACCGCGCATGGCGTCCAATTCGTTGCGCGCCTCATCCGTCAGGGAGAGCACGAGCTCTCCATATTCGATCAGCCGCAGACCATAATCAGTTGGTTTGACGCCCCAGGGTCCACGATCCAGGAGGCGAACGCCCAAGGACTCTTCCAGCGCGCGAATGCTCTTGCTGAGCGCGGGCTGTGTCACATTCAATCTCTCGGCTGCGACCCCGAAGCTGGCGTAACGCGCCACCAGAACCAGATTCCTCAGCTGTCTCAGATCCACTGTTTCTCCGATCGCATGTACAATAACTTCCGGTTATCCAGGAAGCTTCTGCCATCGCCTCTGCTCTCTCAGGCGGCAGTTTTTTGTCCCTGTCCGGCTCCGCGACGCGAGGTTAGAAGCCCGTCCGCAGTTATTCTATTATAACTAAAATTCATCATGGGCGACTAGTTAGTTTCTTGCCGATGCCTGTCCCTTTGGACATCATCGACCGCAATAACCGGCAACAATGTCGGGTGGGAACGACGATGCACTCGGTGACGGCGCAAAGAGCCTCTCAAATGGGCGACGAAGGAAAACGAGCATTTCGGGCATTGTCCGAATGGGCCGCCGGCGCTTGCCATTTCGGTTCGTCTGCCCACCTTCGCGGTGAAGACGCGTTCGCGGATATCACTGCGTGTATGATCGCCGGGATGAATGACGTTTCCACTGTTTCTGTCATCAACGCGGTGGCCGAAGGTGGCTTGGGGCAATGCTTCGCGTTCGGGGCGCCTGCCCGGGTGAGCGCGCCCTGGGCGGCCCTGATCAACGGAACCGCGGCGCATGCGCTCGATTTCGACGACAATTTCGCGCCCGCATTTACTCATGCGACGGCGGTCCTCGCTCCCGCGCTTTTATCTCTGGTGAATGGCCGCAGGATCGACGGGACCGCGCTTATCGACGCATTCATCGTCGGGCTGGAACTCCAGGGGCGCATTGGCCGTCTCATGCAGCCTGCCCACTATGAGCGTGGCTGGCATTCCACCTCGACGATCGGAGCTATCGGCACTGCCGGCGCTTGCGCCCGGCTACTTGGCGCCACTCCGGACCAGGTGCTTGCTGCAATGAGCGCGGCAACCAGCATGGCAGCCGGTTCGAAGCTGCAATTCGGTTCGATGATGAAGCCGATCCATGCCGGGCTTGCCGCGAAGAATGCCGTTCTTGCGGCCCGGTTTGCCATGGCTGGTATCGTCGCAAATCACGACCCTCTTGCCGGCGACTGGGGTTTTGCCGCGCTGACCGGCGCGGGCGACATCGGTGCCGAAGCCATGATCGACGGCCTCGGCGAAACGCTGGAAATCGAGACGAGCGGACTGCTCGCAAAGCGTTTTCCCTGCTGCGGAGCAATTCATCGTAGCATCGATGCATTGGAACTCCTGCGGAAAGAGCCGGGGTTTTCGCCGGAAGCGATCGACCGGATCGAGACCTCGCTGCCGGAGATGGCAAAACGGAACCTCCGCTTCGATAGGCCGGCAGATGAGTTGGAGGCACGGTTCAGCGGCACCTATTGCATGGCGCGAATGCTGCTCGACGGAGCACTGGAGCTCAAGCATTTCGTGCCGCAAAGCGCCCGGGATGAGCAGATTGCCGCGTGGCTGCCTCGCATCCGCCTGATCGCCTATGATAATGCTCTGATGGTCGACGGCGCGAATTTCGAGGCGACCACAAGAGTGTATCTGAAGGACGGCTGCGTCATGGAGGCGACGGTCCGTCATCCGAAAGGTTCTCCGGAGAATCCGCTGAACGAGGACGACTTGGCGGCAAAATTTCAGACCTGCTGCGCCTGGAGCGGTCACGCGGCAGCGGCGGAGCCGCTTTTCAAACTTGCGAGATCGTTGGGAGCGGCAATCGACGTCGGTGAAGTCATGACCGGCGTCGAAACCATCCTTCGTATCCAATAACCGGCCCATCCGGGCCTATCGGTAAAAGGGAACGTCTTCGAAGAAATAAAAAAACCGAAGACAGAAAATGGAGTGGAAATCATGAATTTCGGGACAACCAGGCTGGCCACTTCGGCAGCTTTCCTGTTGGCGGGCGCATTGTCTCTTTCTGCGGCGGATCTGAAGATCGGAGTCAAATCGGAACCGTCTTCGCTCGATCCGCAGTTCCACGTTCTCGTGCCGAACGTGCAGGTGACCTTCGCCATGTTCGATCCGCTTGTGATGATGGACGCGAAACTGGTGCCGCAGCCTGCACTGGCCGAGAGCTGGAAGCCGGCCAGCGACACGGTTTGGGAATTCGCGTTGCGGAAGGATGCAAAGTTCTCCGACGGCTCGCCGCTGACCGCCGATGACGTGGTTTTCACGTTCGACCGAATCCCGAAGGTTCCGAACAGCCCGACGGCTTTCACGCTGTTCACCCGCCAGATCGCCAAGGTGGAGGCAGCGGATGCGCACACGGTGCGCATCACCACCAAACAGCCCTATCCGCTGCTGGTCACCGACATTGCCAACCTGCCGATCCTTTCGAAGGCAGCTGCATCCGGCCCGGCTCCGGAAGGCAAGACGACCGTCGAGTTCAACCGCGGCGAAGGGCTGGTCGGCACTGGCCCGTTCAAGTTCGTTTCCTGGCAGAAGGGCGCGGATCTGGTTCTAGAGCGCAATCCGAATTATTGGGGCAAGCCGGCGGCATGGGACAAGGTGATCTATCGTCCGATGACCAATCCGGCGGCCCGCGCGGCTGCCCTCCTGTCCGGCGACATTGACATGATGGAAGACCCGCCGACGACGGACCTGGAGCAGTTCAAGGCGAACCCCAAGCTCTCGGTCGCGGAAGCGCCCGGCACCCGCATTGTCTACATCGCTCTTGACCAGAAGGGCGAACCAAGCCCGGGCATTCCCGGAGAGGGCAACAAGAACCCGCTGATGGACAAGCGGGTCCGCGAAGCGCTTTCGCTTTCCATCGATCGCAAGGCGATCGCCGAACGGGTGATGGGCGGCGTCGCCGTCGCAACGGGCGACCTGCTGCCCGAGCCGATGTTCGGTGCGGTCAAGACACGCCAGGCGGCACCGGCGGTCGACACTGCCAAGGCCAAGGCCCTGCTCGCTGAAGCAGGCTATCCAAACGGCTTCCAGATCACGCTTGGCACTCCGAACGGCCGCTACGTCAACGACGCCCGCGTCGCTCAGACGATTGCCGCCATGTGGACGCGTGCCGGCGTCAAAGCCGAAGTTGCAGCCGCTGCTCCGCCGGTGTTCTTCAAGAGCCGCGACAATTTCGAATACAGCGCCTATCTCGCCGCCTGGGGAAATTCCACGGGCGAGATGTCCACGACGCTGCGGTCGCTGGTCGGAACCCGCGAACCGTCCAAGGGATCCGGCACATCGAACGGTGGGCGCTATTCCAATCCGGACCTCGACGCGCTTCTCGACAAGGCATCCGCCACGATGGACGACAAAACCCGCAACGAGCTGCTGCAGAAGGCTGATGAGATGGTCCTGTCCGACTACGGCATCATTCCGGTACATTTCGAAGTGCCGGTCTGGGCGCTGCGCAAGGGCCTGAGCTACGCTGCTCGCGCCGATCAGTATACCCTGCCTCAGGACGTCACGTCCGCGAAGTAAATCAAGTTTCCGGCCTGCTTCGCGATGCGCAGCAGGCCGGAACACGCGAAAGAAGGACAGGCGAGTGCCCGTTTTTATCATCAACCGACTGTTTCAGGCGCTCGGCGTGATCCTTGTCATGTCGGTCCTGGTCTTCGTCGGTCTTTACCTGATCGGTGATCCGACTTCGATGCTGGTCAGCCCCGAGGCAACGGAGATCGAACGGCAGGCGCTGCGCAAGGCGCTTGGTCTCGATCAATCGATATGGGTTCAATACCTGACGTTTCTTGGAAATGCCGCGCAGGGTGATTTCGGTCGCAGCTTTCTCACCGGTCAGCCGGCGCTGCAACTGATCATCGAGCGCATGCCCGCCACCGTCGAACTCGTGATCGTTGCCATGACATTTTCCGTCGTCGTCGGCGTTCCCCTGGGAATACTGGCCGGGTTGCGGCCGAAGGCGCCGTCCAGCAAGGCGATCATGACGGGCTCGATTCTCGGCTTCAGCCTGCCGAATTTCTGGATCGGCCTCATGCTGATCATGCTGTTTGCGGTCTATCTCGGTGTCCTGCCGGCCTCGGCACGTGGAGAAACCGTCAATGTCGGTCCGGTCGCACTCAGCATATTGACGATCGACGGCTGGCAGCATCTGGCGCTGCCGGCACTCACGCTTGGCCTGGCCAAGGCCGCGTTGATGATCCGCGTCACGCGAGCGGCCACCCGCGAAATCCTGCCGATGGATTACATCAAATTCGCCCGCGCCAAAGGTCTGCGCCCCTCCCGCATTCTCAACGTCCACCTGCTGAAGAACATCCTCATTCCGATCATCACTGTCGCAGGTTTGGAGTTCGGCCAGGCCATCGCGTTTGCGGTCGTCACCGAGAGCGTCTTCTCCTGGCCCGGAATGGGCAAGCTGCTGATCGATTCCATCATCACCCTCGATCGTCCCGTGGTCGTCGCCTACCTGATCATGATGGTGTTTTTCCTGGTGATCCTGAACCTCGTCGTCGACATTCTCTACATGGCGATCGATCCGAGTGCCCGCGAAAAGGTGCGCGACTGATGAGCACGCCAACCACCGTTTCACCCACGACAACCGTCGAGGAATCGCCCTTCTACCGCTTTGTGGTCCAGTTCAGGGAAAACAAACTGGCTGTGGCCGGACTGATCCTGATGATCCTGCTTGCCATTCCAGCCTTTGCGGCGCCGTGGATCGCGCCTCAAGACCCCTATGATATCGGTGCGCTTGATATTCTGGATTCGCAGATGTCGCCCGGCAGCGTCGCCGAGGTCAGCGGCATCACCTACTGGCTGGGTACGGACAGCCAGGCCCGTGACGTGCTCTCCGCCGTTCTCTACGGCATGCGGACGAGCCTGCTGGTTGCCTTCCTGTCCGTCACGGTTTCACTTCTGATCGGCTCGACGGTCGGCCTTTGCGCTGCCTATTTCGGCGGCTGGCTGGACGCCCTGTTGATGCGCATCGTCGATATCCAGCTTTCCTTTCCGGCGATCCTCGTGGCGCTGGTGATGCTTTCGGTCCTCGGCCAGGGGCTGGACAAGGTGATCATCGCGCTCATCATCGTGCAATGGGCTTATTTTGCCCGGACCGTGCGCGGCACCGCCCTTGTGGAGCGCAATCGCGAATACATTCTCGCGGCCCGCTGTCTTTCCCTCGGTTGGCGGCGCATCATCGCCCGGCACCTGTTGCCGAACTGTCTTCCGCCACTGATCGTCATCGCAACGATCGATCTTGCGAACGCCATTGCGCTGGAGGCGACCCTTTCCTTCCTCGGCGTCGGTGCTCCGGTCACGCAGCCGTCGCTCGGCATGCTGATTGCCAACGGTTTCGAATTCATGCTGTCCGGTCAGTATTGGATTTCGTTCTTTCCGGGTATCGCGCTCGCTCTCGCGATCGTCGGTATCAATCTCGTGGGCGATCACCTTCGCGACATTCTCAATCCGAGGAATGCCCTGTGATGGACGTTAGTGGCATGCAAGCAGCGCTGACGGCCAAACAGAAGCCGCTGCTCTCGATCAAGGGGCTGAAAACTCATTTCGCCACGAGGGCAGGCGTCGTGAAAGCGGTCGACGGGGTCGATATCGAACTCGGTCGCGGTGAAATCCTCGGGCTTGTCGGCGAGTCCGGTTCCGGCAAGTCGATCACCGGTTTCTCCATTCTGGGTCTGATCGATCCGCCCGGCCGTATCGTAGACGGGAGCATCGACTATGACGGCTCCGATCTGGTCTTGATGGACGAGGAGGCACGCCGGCAACTGCGCGGCAACGACATCGCGATGATCTTCCAGGATCCGTCGATGACGCTCAATCCGGTCCTGCGCATCGACACGCAGCTGATCGAAACGGTCCAGGCGCATGCGCAGGTCAGCACGGCCGAAGCCCGGCGGCGGGCCAGGGATGTGCTCGTGCAGGTCGGCATTCCATCTCCCGATGAACGCCTGAAAGCCTATCCGTACGAGCTTTCCGGAGGCATGCGGCAGCGTATCGCCATTGCCATAGCACTCATCAACAAGCCGAAGCTCATCATCGCCGACGAGCCGACGACGGCGCTCGACGTCTCGATCCAAGGGCAGATCCTCTATGAGGTGAAGCAGCTTTGCCGCAAGACCGGCACCGCGCTCATCTGGATCACCCACGACCTCGCTGTTGTTGCCGGTCTCGCCGACCGTATCTCAGTCATGTATGCCGGCCGCATCGTCGAGACGGGTGCTACTGCCGACGTGATCGGGAGGCCTTTGCACCCCTACACGCAAGGGCTGATCGATTCCGTCCCTTCGCATGCTACGCGTGGTCACCGACTTCACCAGATCAAGGGCATGACGCCGTCGCTGCTCAACCTGCCGCAGGGCTGCGCCTTTCGCGAGCGATGCGAGAAGGCGACACCTGAGTGCCTGTTGGCACCCGAACCGACCCTGTTGCCGGGCGGGAAATCGGTGCGCTGCTGGAACCCAGCCTTATGAGACAGGATATGACGACAGAAAAAGGCCAGCAGGAGCCAATGCTGGAATTGCGCTCACTCGCCAAGACGTTCACGAAGCCGGTCGGCGTGGCCGGGCACATCGCCAACCTCTTTGGCGCCGGTGTCAAGAGGATCGACGTGCGCGCCGTCGCAGGCATCGATCTTTCCGTCAGAAGGGGGGAGGTCGTCGGGATCGTCGGCGAATCCGGCTGCGGCAAGTCCACCGTGGCCCGGATGATCGCTGGCATCACCAGTATCAGCGCCGGCACCATCAGCTACAAAGGGGTTTCGTCCTCGGCGATGACGCCCGAGCAGCGTCGGGAATTTGCGCTCAGCGTCCAGATGATCTTTCAGGACCCGTTCGCCTCGCTTAATCCGCGCATGCGCGTGGTCGATATCATCGGTGAAGCACCAGTCGCCCACGGGTTGATCCGCAAGGCCGAGCAGCGGGCCTACGTTGTCGGCCTGATGGAGAAGGTCGGACTTTCCGGCGCCTATGCCAACCGTTACCCGCACCAGTTTTCCGGCGGGCAGCGGCAGCGCATCGGCATTGCCCGTGCTCTTGCGGTCAAGCCATCGTTGATTATCTGCGATGAGGCGGTCGCCGCGCTCGACGTATCGATCCAGGCGCAGGTGCTGAACCTCTTCATGGATCTGCGCGACGAGCTAGACCTGACCTATCTGTTCATTTCGCACAATCTGGGCGTCGTCGAACATATCTCCGACCGGGTGGTCATCATGTATCTCGGCCGCGTGGTGGAAATCGCGCCGACCGAGGCGCTGTTTTCCACGCCCAATCATCCCTATACGCGGCTGCTGCTGGAACAGTTGCCGGTGCTCGAAGCCGCCGAGCGCGACTACAAACCGATCCAGGGCGAGCTGCCGTCGCCGCTCGATCCTCCGTCGGGTTGTCCGTTCCATCCGCGCTGCCCGAGCGCTACGGATCGCTGCAGGCGAGATGTTCCCGAACTCAAAGCGATTGGCCCTGGACGCCTTTCGGCCTGTCATCTTAACCAAGCGGCCTGACCATGCAAACCTTTAAAACTACCTCGCTCGCCGGACACACTGCGATCCCGGCGCTCCTCGCCAGCGCGTCTTTCAGGGCTGCAACGAACTCTCTCTCACAGACGCATGAGCGTTTCATCAGCGAGCTCGTGACGCTCACCGAAATTCCGGCACCTCCCTTCAAGGAAGAGGTCCGCGGGCAGGCATACCGGGGCATGCTGGAAGCGGCCGGTCTGGAGGACGTCGCGATCGATTCCATCGGCAATGTCACGGGACTTCGCCGGGGCAAGGCTTTCGGAGGGCGCATGATCGCGGTTTCGGCTCATCTCGATACCGTGTTTCCCGAGGGGACGGATGTTACCGTCCGGCGCGAAGGCTTTCGTCTGTCCGCCCCGGGCGTCGGCGACAACACCCGTGGCCTCGCCACTATCCTGGCCTATCTCCGCGCACTCGATGCTGCCGGAATAGAGACTCGGGACGACATTCTCGTCTTGGCGAGTGTTGGCGAGGAAGGCGAGGGCGATCTGCGTGGCATGCGGCACTTCTTTGCCAACAGCAGCTATCGCAACCGTATTGCCGCTCTCATATGCCTCGATGGCCCGACGCCCGCCAATACCGTCGTTTCCGCAGGAACGGGATCGAAGCGCTACCGGGTGACGTTCCGGGGGCCAGGCGGCCATAGCTTTGCTGACCATGGCATCGTCAATCCGATGATTGCGGCCGCCCGCGCGGTTGTCGAACTGGGGCGTCTTTCCCTGCCGGATGATCCGAAGACGACGTGCAGTTCCACCGTGATCAAAGGCGGCAGTTCCGTCAATGCAATCCCCTCGGAAGTTTCGCTGATGGTGGATCTGCGTTCCAATTCGGCGTCGCAGCTGGCGGATCTTGATACCCACTTTCGCGACATCGTGCTGCAGTCGTGTCACGTCGAGAACGACAGCCGTTCGATCGACAAGGGCGCAATTGCAGTCGAGATCGTCTTGATTGGTGATCGGCCGGCCGGCGTCACCGCCGAGGGTGAGTTGACACAGTCCGCGGCCGCCGCCATCGCAGCGATTGGGCAGACGCCGGTGTTCAGCTCGTTTTCGACGGATGCCAATGTCGCCATGAGCCTCGGCGTTCCAGCCGTTACCTTTTCGTGGGGAGGGAAGGGTGGCGACGCCCATACGCTGAACGAGTGGACGGACGTGGATCCGGCGACGACCCTTCCGGAAATGTCTGTGGGACTGGCCGTGATGCTCGCCTGCGCAGGCGCCGATATTCTGAAGTGATCAAGGAATAACCGATATGCGGGACGACAAGGCTGAAGCGACATGGCGCAATGACGTTCTCGACGCCGACCATATTTCACGCTGTGCCGACGCCAAGGCTCAAGCCTTCATCGATCTCAGCGATCGCGTCTGGGGCGTGCCGGAGCTGCGTTTCGAGGAATTCCGCTCGGTCGAGGAGCATATTGCCGCCATGGAAGCCGAAGGCTTCCGCGTCACCCGCGGCATTGCGGGAATGAAGACTGCTTTCATGGCCGAGGCAAGCGAAGGTGACGTCACGATCGGGTTTCTGGGGGAGTTCGACGCTCTGGCCGGGCTTTCCCAGGAACCCGGCATTACGGAGCAGCGGGTTGCCGAGCCGGGCGCGAATGGCCACGGATGCCATCACAATCTCCTGGGTGCGGCTTCCCTTCTTGCCGCGGTCGCCCTGCGTGACGCCTTGGCCGAAAGTGGTGTGAAGGCACGGGTCCGGTATTATGGCTGCCCTGCCGAAGAGGGGGGATCGGGCAAGACATACATGGTGCGCGCAGGCGCATTTGATGATCTTGATGCCGCCTTCTGCTGGCACCCTTGCGTCTACAACGCCGTCATGTCCTCTTCAACTCTTGCCAATATCCAGGCCTATTTCCGCTTCAGCGGTCGTGCGGCGCATGCCGCGATGAGCCCGCAGGTCGGTCGCAGCGCTCTCGACGCGGTCGAGCTGATGAATGTCGGCATCAACTATATGCGCGAGCACATGCCCTCGGATGCCCGTGTGCATTATGCGATCACCCAGACCGGCGGCATTTCTCCCAATGTCGTGCAGGCTTCCGCAGAAGGCCTCTACCTGGTCCGTGCGCCAAGCCTCGGCGATGTCCGCAGCCTTTTCGAGCGCGTGCGCAAGATCGCCGAAGGTGCTGCGCTGATGACCGAGACGAAGGTCGAGATGGTCTTTGACCGCGCCACTTCGAATATCCTCCCGAACCGGGCTCTGGAGGAGGCGATGCATCAGCAGTTTACAACGCTGGGTGCCCCCGATTTCGATGAGGCGGACTTCGATTTCGCTGACAGGCTACGCGCCGCCGCATTGACGGATGACGACGTCCGGGCGAGCGCTGAAGCCTTTGGCGGGCCGGCCGACTATCCGAAATCCCTGCATGATGGGATTCTGCCACTGCCGGAACAGCCCGGCCTGCTCTTTGGTTCGACGGATGTGGGTGATGTCAGCTGGGTCGTACCCACTGCGCAGTGCCTGACGGCGACCGCGGCGATCGGCACGCCGTTCCATGCCTGGCAGACCGTGACCCAAGGCAAGCTGCCGGCCGCCCACAAGGCCATGGTTACGGCCGCCAAAGTGATGGCGGCAACCGGTGCCAGGGCGATCGCCGATCCGGAATTGCTGTCGCGCGCCAAGGAAGAATTGCACGGACGGCGTGGTGGGCTGGCGTATCAGACCCCGCTACCGGAAGGCAGTGAGCCGCCAACCGGAGCCGGGAGATAGTCAGTTCGAATAAAACGTGGCTCACCCGGGGGCTCGGCAGCTCGTCGATCTCAAGCCTTGCCGAGCGCAAGGCCATTCAGGCCGCCGACCGGCCGCGGCGACGAGTTCGCGCACGTTCACCGGGACTCCGGATCCCCACGAACGGCTGAGTGTCCGCGCTTCGGCGGCAGCCAGGAAGATGCGTTCGACCTCGTCATCCCTTCGCTGCCCGGCTATGGAACGTACCGTGCGTGGGGCTGTAGTTGATGTCGGGTTTTCCTTGCCAAGCTGCGAGGCTGGGAGTACGTCAATCTTGTAGTGGCCTTTGGTGCGCTTGGGCGAAGCGGGAGGTGTCAGCCGCAGCCTAAAATGGAGAAAGCAACGCTATGACTGTTGCCAGCGTGACGATGCTGAAAAGGGTGCTTGCTATGACCATCGATCCGGTTGCCGCGTAGTCAAGGCGATAATGCACGCTAAAGAGAATGCCGAAAAAAACTACGGCACAGCGGAGATCAGGATGGTAATCTTCGCCGTCTCGGGGGAGATCGACAACGCAAACATGACTGCCGCAGCCAAGATGGGTCGACCAATATCGGCAAGCCCCGTCGCGGCGGCCACCTTCCAAGGGTGATGTCAGGTTAACTGCAGCTGAAAGATATAGCGGCTATCTGGCTGTCATGAACCAGAACCCTGTCAGCTACTAACGGCATCGTTTTCCACCTGCTGTGATCGCCCATGTGGGTCTGGCTCTACTTCCGATTTCCGTTAAGCCTGCGCCTGGTGGAGGAAATGCTATTGGAGCGCGGCGTCATCGTTTCCTATGAGACAGTCCGTTGTTGGGCGAAGAAATTCGGCTCGAACTATGCCGGTCGCTTGCGTCGGAAGCCGCCAAGCCCGAGCGACATCTGGCATCTGGACGAGGTGGTTGTGACGATCGGTGGCCGGAAACACTGGCTCTGGCGCCTGGTTGATCAGGACGGCTACGTTCTCGACGAGATCGTCCAGACCCGCCGCACGCTCACATCGCCGATCTTCGAGATGCGGCTGCTATAGTCGGTCTCACCCGATTGATACTTCTTCGGCGTCAATCCGAAATGCGGCCCCACCGCTCGGGATGATCGGAAACGCTCGGGAGCGTCGACGGCCGACACGAATGTCAGTGCTACAGGACACCAACGCCGGGTGTCGTCATCAGCCGCCGTGCGTTATCGTCTTGACGGGCGATGGCACGCAGCTTGCGCTCAACCCTGCAAATTCGTCCGCGAGCGCATCGCGCACCTTCAACAGCGACGCGGCAATCGCCTCCAGTGTCGGATGACCTTCAATAAGCTCGCGGATCCGTGCCGCATAGGTGCGCCGCGTCGCCGGCCCGGCTTGAGGCCAAAGCCGCGCAGAATGCCCCGGATGCTCATCTCGATGTCGTGGAGCTTGCCCCGGATGAGCATGCGGGCGGTCAGCAGGGCACGCACCTCCTAGGCCGGAACAGATTTGCAGTGGACCGATCTGAACCAACCAAGCCGCATCAACTGCGCGATGCCCCGTGCATCCTTCTTGTCGGTCTTCACAGGTATCGTCTTGAAGGCCGCACGCACGTGTCGTGTCTCGATCAGTTCGACCGCCAGACCCCTTCGCCATCCCGGCATGGAGCCATTGCGACAAGGGACCGGCCTCCAGACCGATTCGTTCCATTGCCACGCCGTGATTGGCAAACCAGGCGATCAGCGCATCGGGCTCGCTCAGCACCTTTGCTTCACGCACGATGCGGCCATCCGCATCCACCACGCACACACTTGAATATTCCAACGGGACATCGATTCCGGCATGCTGTTTCATGGTCGCCTCTCCGTGATGTTATGCAGCAGGCCAATCCTGACTCCGCGACGCCATCATTGTGAGGGACCACCAAACCTTCAAACCCGGCTGGCTGGGCACCGCCCGTTACACCATCTATGGTTCCGGCGCGGTCGTCTTGTCATGATCTCTCCTGTTCCCGGCATCTAAGCCGAAGTCAGGCAGAAATTCCATTTATCCCCGCTGTGCAGATTTTCCCGAGCCAGTTTTGTTCGATTCTTTTCAAGCCGAAACTCTATTTTTAGACGGCCTCATACGTTGAGATAACGCTCGGCCAGGCGTGCCCACATCGCAGCGCCAGTGGTCAGGCTGCCATCGTTGAAGTCGTATTTTGATGAATGCAGGATCTGCGAATTTTTGCCGTTGCCAAGCCGCAGGAAGCTGCCGGGACGATGGTGAAGGAAATAGGCAAAGTCTTCGCTGCCGGGCAGAGGCGGGCAGGTCGAGACATGGTCGGTGCCAACCAGTTCCTCGGCGACCTCGCGTGCGAAGGCCGTCTCCTCCTCGGAATTTACTACAACGGGATAACCGTATTCGTATTCGATCTCGGCGGTGGCGCCGTGCCCTTCGGCAACGCTTGCCGTCAATTTGCGAATGCGCTCCTCGAGGAAAACGCGGATCGCGGGATCGAAGCAGCGCACGCTCATCGAAATCCTGGCATTATTAGGGATGACGTTCGATGCCTCTCCGGCATGAATGGTGCTTACCGTGACGACCGCCGTCTGGGTCGGATCGACATTGCGCGAGACGATCGATTGCAGCGTCATCACGAGATTGCAGGCGACAAGGACCGGATCGACGGTCAGGTGCGGACGCGAGGCATGTCCGCCCTTGCCGGTGACAGTGATCTTGACGGTGTCGCCGGCGGCCATCATTGGGCCGGCTCGGGTGAGCAGCGTGCCGGCCGGCATGCCGGGATGGTTGTGCAGGCCAAAAATAGCGTCGATCGGAAAGCGTTCGAACAGGCCGTCAGCGATCATCCGCTGCGCACCGCTGAATTGGCCTGCTTCCTCAGCAGGCTGGAAGATCAGCGTCACTGTGCCGTTGAAGCGCTTGGTGCGCGCCAAATATTCAGCGGCCCCGAGCAGAACCGTGGTGTGGCCGTCGTGACCGCACGCATGCATCTTGCCGGGCACGGTGCTGGCATAGGCGACGCCAGTCTCTTCTTCGATCGGCAACGCATCCATGTCGGCGCGGATACCGATGCTCCTTGTGCCGGTGCCATTCTTGAGCGTCGCCACAACCCCATGACCGCCGACATTGCGGGTTACCGTGTAACCCCAGCTTTCGAGTTTTTCGGCTACGTATCGGGCGGTTTCGGCCTCTTCGAAAGAGAGTTCCGGATGAGCATGGAGATGCTGGCGGGTCGCCTTCAGCTCGGCTTCCATAGAGTCGAAATCGGCGATGCGGGCGTAGAGATTGTCTTGGCTAGGCATGGAATATCCAGACTTTAAGATTTTGAACAAAAGACCCCGGCCTTTCGGCCGGGGCTAGTCGGGGAGGATTTACAGGAAGCGCGACAGAAAAGCCTGCGTGCGCGTATGCTGCGGGTTGCCGATCACGTCTCCCGGTTTTCCCTGTTCGACGACCACCCCTCCGTCCATGAACACCACCCGGTCGGCCGCTTCACGTGCAAAACTGATCTCGTGGGTGACGACGATCATGGTGAGGCCCTGCTTTGCCAGATCCCGCATGGTCGCCAGCACTTCGCCGACCAGTTCCGGATCGAGCGCCGAGGTTGGCTCATCGAACAGCATCAGCTTCGGCTTGATCGCCAGCGCGCGGGCAATTGCGACGCGTTGTTGCTGGCCGCCGGAAAGCTGCCGCGGGTAGGCATGTGCCTTCTCCGACAGACCGACGCGCTCCAAAAGGCCCTTGGCGTTCTCGATGGCATCCTTGCGGCTCTGACCGTGAACGCCGACCGGCGCCTCGATAATGTTCTGCAAGACCGTCATGTGCGGGTAGAGGTTGAACTGCTGGAACACCATGCCAATCTTTCGACGCTGCCTGGCAATGCCGTTGGGCGACAGTCTTTCCAGCCGGTCGTTCTTGACGCGGTAACCGATCTGCTCGCCATCCACCTCGATATATCCCTTCTGGATATCTTCGAGGTGATTGATACAGCGCAGGAAGGTGGATTTGCCCGAGCCGGACGGCCCCAGAACGGCCACGACTTCCCCCGGCATAATGTCGAGGTCGATGCCCTTCAACACTTCGAGCCGGTCGAAGGACTTGTGGACATTACGAGCCTGGACGAGGGGCTTGGTGATATCGACGATGGTCAATGGCTTGCCTCCTCTGTGACGGCTGCTAGCTTGGGCGTGGCGCCATTGCGGCGGTCGCTGCGACCATAATAGGCTTCGATATAGCCCTGACCGATATTCAGCACCGAGGTGATGAGCAGGTACCAGAGGACCGCGACCAGCAGCATCGGGATGATCTCAAAGGTGCGGTTATAGATCGATTGCACCGAATAAAGCAGATCGGCCATGGCGATGACGCTGACGATCGAGGTCGCCTTGATCATGCTGATCAGCTGGTTGCCGGTCGGCGGCACAATCGAACGCATCGCCTGCGGAATAATGATCCGCCGCAGGGCTCGCGCCTTGGTCATGCCGAAGGCTTCCGCCGTTTCGGTCTGGCCGCGGTCAACCGACAGAAGGCCGCCGCGGATGACTTCTGCCATATAGGCCGCTTCGTTGAGTGCGAGGCCGACGATCGCCGCGGTCATCGGTGTGATCACAGAATTGGTATCCCAACTGATGAGTGTCGGACCGAAGGGAAGTGAAATCGATATCGCCGGAAACAACGTCGACATGTTGTACCAGAAGATCAGCTGGACGAGCAGCGGCGTGCCGCGGAAGAACCAGATGAACAGCGAGGCGAACGAACTCGCCAGTTTGTCGTCTGACATGCGGGCAATAGCGATCACCAGGCCGAGCGCGACACCGAGGATCATGGCGATCACGGTGAGGCCAAGGCTGACGTAAAGACCGCTCAAAACCGTCGGATCGAAGAAATACTGGGCAACAACCGGCCAGCCGAAGTTTTCATTAGCGGCAACGATCCAGCCGAAGTCGATGACGACCAGCGCAATCACGATCCGGAGGGCAAGAGGGCCCGCCCGGAAAGGCGTGTGAGCCGTCGCCACATCGCGGAAGTCCGCGGCGCCCGAAGGCGCTGCGTTGTTGTTGTTGGTGGTGCTCATTTGGGAAGCTGCCCGCCAAGGTTGAGGCCAGGCTGCTTGATCATGTTGTTCTCGAGGCCCCATTTCTTCATGATCGCGGCATAGGTGCCATTGTCCATGAGCACCTTGATGGCATCGACGAACAGCGGGCCGAGCGGTGAGCCCTTCGGCACGACGGCGCCCTGGAAGATGTCTTCAAAGCCGTTCTTCTGGCCGACGCCGGTCAGTTCCAGCTGGCCGTTCGCCTGGGAGACGAAATAGGTCAGCGGCGCCTGTGAGGAGAAGAAGGCATCGGCGCGCTTGGAACGGACGGCCAGGATCGATGCCGGCTGGTCGGTATAGGACTGGACCTCCACCGGTTCCTTGCCGTCAGCCTTGCACTTGTCCGACTGTGCCTTGATCACCCGTTCGGCGGATCCGCCGGCCATGACCGAGATGCGCTGGCCGCAGGACGTGTCCAGCGAGCCAATGCCCTTGGGATTGCCCTTGAGAGTGGCGAAGACGACGAATTCCTGCACCCAATCGACGAAGTCGCTTGCTGCTTCGCGATCCTTGTAGTCGCCGATCGGGCCGAAGGCGAACTGGTAACGACCCGCGTTAACGCCGGCCAGCAGGGCCGGCAGACCACCGACAGTCGCATGCTCGATCTTGACGCCGAGAACCTGTCCGAGCGCATCGGTCAAGTCGGCACTGGCGCCTGTCATATCGGTGCCGGTGACGATTTCGTAGGGAGGGAACGAACCGTTGTTGACGGAGATCATCTTGCCAGCGGACTTGATGTCTTCCGGCAGGCGATCGTGGAGCGCCTTGTTGACGTCCAGTTTGATGGATGCGTCCTGCGCCCTGGCGACGCCCGCAAGTGCTACGCCGGCGAGGGCGAGAGCGATGAGTTTCTTATGCGACATGGTCATTCCCCTTGTTTTACAAAGCTACGTTTCTTGAGAGAGTAACGTTACAGCTGCCGGTCAGATCCGGCTGCCATCCGTATCGAATGCGAAAAGCTCTTCCGGCGCCATGTGGCGCTTCATGATGCCCTGCGCGTGCAGTTCACTGGCAAAATCGTCGATCATCTTGCGGTTGGCGGCAAATCCGCTGGCATCCCAGCCTTTGGGCAGCTCGCGCGAGGTTTTCAGGACCTCGTCGAACATCCATGGCGTGGTTTCGGCATATTTGCGACGCTTGGTGGTCCACATGCGCTGCGATTCGTCGATGAGCCGGCTCACTTCGGCAATTACCCACGGGTTCTCGGCAACGATGTCAGCCTTGATGCCGATCAGGTGCATGCCAGGAACGTATCCCACATCGTCGAAATACCGGCGCTCTTCTGCGCGGAAATCGGCCAGCACCTGACGGAACGGTGAGCCAGGCTCGAAATAGCCATCGGGCATGAAGGGCGTAAAGATCGCATCCAGCCCACCTTCGCGCAAAAGGTCTACCATCGGGCGTTCGCCGGGGCAGGCTTCGATCAGGCCGGGCTGGCCAAAGCCGTCGAGGCGATCGGTGACTGGGTGTGCCTCTGTCAGGCGGCCAGCATACCACATCGCATCCTTGACCCCGACGCCTTCGCGGCGGATAGCCGCACGCGTCCACGTGTTGCCGCTGTCGCGCCATCCGGTGACGCCGATGCGTTTGCCGGCCAGCTGGCCGAGCGTTGTCAGATCGCTGTCGCGAGTGGTCATGATGCAGCGATGGCGGAAGCCGCGCATGATGAAGTTGGGAATGCCAACGACGCTGTCATCGCCGTCGTGGCGAAGCTGGGTATAGCGGCTGAACGAAATCTCGGCAGCCTCGTGGTCGGGGCTCTTGCCGAGATGGGACACAAGCGTTCCGATCCGGTCCACCCGTAAGTCGAGCTTGTCGGAAGCGACATCGCCGAGGATCAGCGGGGTCATGTAGTCCCAGTCACGCAGTGCAATTCGAAGGCCCAGTGTCATTCTACATACTCATGTCAGAAAGTGCTTATGAAGGGAGATTAAAATGTTCACATCGTAGTGATCAAATGTTATTACGTTATTGAACATTTAATTTGGTGAGCAAATGAGCGACACCTACGATTCGATCTGGTTTGCCGAAAAATTAAGCGATCGAACAATTCGCGGAATCGCGTTGGAAACCAGTGCCTTGATCAGGGCAGGGGCGCTTCCCGTAGGCGCCAAGCTGCCTCCGATCCGTGATCTCGCTTTTTCGCTCGGTGTCAGCCCGGCGACGATTTCGGAAGCCTGGAGCGAACTCAGACGGCAAAAGATCATTTCAGGAAGGGGCCGAAACGGCACCTGGGTCAGTGGTGACCGCTTCATCGCAAAGCCAGAGCGCCTTGCGAGTTCCGGCCACTACGGTGCAGATGTGCTCGACCTGACGATGGCCGTTCCGGACCCAAGGCTGCTGCCGACTTTGGAGAAGGCGCTGGCATACGGGGCTTCCGCAGAGAACCTCAACAGCTATGAGCGCAGCCGTATCCTGCCGGAGCTGGAGGCCGAAGTACGCAAGACATGGCCCTATGACCCGGAAGCGATGCTTGCGACCAACGGCGGTTATAATGCAGTGTATACCGCCATTCATGCGCTGGTGACGCCCGGCGCGCCTGTCGCCATCGAAGAACCGACGGCGATGCGGCTCCTCGATATTCTTGAGCATCAGGGTGCACGTATACTACCTGTGAAATGTGACGAGTACGGCCCGCTGGCATCATCGCTCCAGGATACGATGCGCTACAAACCGGTCGTTTTCCTGTTTCAGCCGCGGCTGCATTCAGTGACCGGCCGGACAGTGACGCCGCAACGTTTGGGCGAACTGACTGAAGTACTACGTGACAGCGACACCCTCATAATTGAGGATGATGGCATGTCCGATATTTCGGGGGTTGAGCGTCATTCGCTTGGCACGCAGTTTCCCGATAGGGTCATTCACATTACCTCGTTTTCCAAGACGCTCGGCCCCGATCTCCGTTTGGCCGTATTGTCAGGCACAGCAGCAATCGTTGAACAGATCCAGTCTTATCGTAGTTTTAGTGCCGCCTGGACCAGCCGCGTTCTTCAAGCCGCCGGCGCATGGTTGTTGCGCCAACCGGAAACTTGGGAAGGCATCGCATCTGCCCGGGCTATCTATAAAAAACGACGCGATATGCTCGCTAGCGCTCTGCGCGTGCGCGGCCTAACCATCGAAGATGGAGACGGGTTATCTTTGTGGGTGCCGGTGGTCTCTGAGCCCTTTGCAATGGTTACGCTCGCTGCCCGGAACATTGCGGTCAACTCGGGAAGCAAATTCTGCATTGCTCACAGCAACAACATTAGGGTGGCAACGTCGATGTTGGATGAGCGCTCCGAGGATGTAGCTGACGCGATTGCACTCGCCCACATTATGTAGCTGCACACGCTACGCGTTGACAGCTCTGGTGCATGCGGTGCCACAATGTTCCATTGCCGCCCCGAACGCGGTGTTTGTTGATGACGTAGGTACGCGCGGTCGTCACAACGTTCCAATGCGCCTTTGCGCGGATATCGTGGTTTTGGCACCTAAAAGGTCTTCCACAATTCATGTGGTTCGCTGGCCGGTAGCAGTAACGCAGCTTTCTAAGGTCGCTCCGGGTTGTATCTGGTGGCCGTCAGCCGCTCAGACACAGCACAGGACTTGGAGTCGCGATACCCTGCGTCGCGCAGCGCGGCCCTTATAGGCCCATCTCCATAGCGGACATTCTTTCCTTTTGGATAAATCGCCCAGACCGGAAGGTCCGGACATTTTGCCTGCGCCGCCTGAGCCGCCGCCAGATCATCGGGCCCGTCGATGCGGGCGACTATCATCGCGGCCTTAGTGACATCGTCCGTAAACACGCCTTCCAGGGCGTCAGCGAGCGCCCCATCGTCGCAAGGGCCGATCAGAAATGCCCTTGCGTCCCTCTTCAGCCCCAGTTTAGCGCGCAGGCTCGGCGGCGGAGTGGCAATCGCGTTCCTCCATTTCTCTGCTCCGATGGCGCCCATATGCAGGGAAACAGATTCGCCATTGCAGGTGAAGCAAAGCGCCGACCCATCCACGTGGACATTCACAAGCCGGTCGCGCGGGAACCGTCGGCGGATGTCGCCACGCAAGATCAGTTCTGTGCTTTCGAGCAGAGCGAGGACATCACCTACCTCGCCGCCTATCTCCACACGTGTGATTGCCTCGCGTCCCATGTCATCTCATTCTATCGTGCGGCAGTCTTGGAATACGGTCACCGGAGACAAATCCGACGATGTGGCCAGATCACCAGCAACTTCGAAAAGACTGATGACGCGGAAAGTTGGCTATTGATATCTGGCTGACCCAGATGCAAAGCCGTCCTCCATCGTTCCGCAATTTTGGTCGAGGAAACGGACAATGTCATTCCTCCAGATGTCCACGCCTCGATAGGGAAATGCGTGGCCATCGCGTGCGGAATCTCCGAATGGGGGATATATCTTGATCTCCGCCGGACGCCCAACCGCCCTCCGATGAAACCAACATCGTCGATTCCGCGCGAAGCCATTTGCGTTCCATGTGCTTATCCGGTTGTTTTTCGGTCGTCTTTTGCGGGAGGTTCTGCGTTCCTGAGCGCCATCATGAGATAGTCCTGCAATATCGATTGAAGTCCCGCGGTTTTGGTTCGGACCCGGGCCATCGCGGCGCGCATGGCCACCTCATCGACCGGATGCTGCCTGGCAAGAGCCTCCTGGGCGTCACGCGCCGTCCTCAGTTCAGCCAATGCCGCGCGCACGGTTGATCTGTTTTCTCGCAAAACCTCGCGGAATGCACGCTGCACCTCGGGAGAATAGCGCGCTGCGAGAGCCATGGAAAGAACATTGGGGCCGGATTGCCATCGATGCGCGAGGTAGCCGATCGTGAAGAAGTTGCCGGCAAGCGACATGGCGAGCAGCACGAAAACAGCGGTTCGTAACATGCCGGAACGTGTCATAGGCTGCTCTCCGGACGATCGAATTCATCGCCAAACAGGAATGTCGTCGGCGCGCCGGCCGCAACCGCGAACAAGGACGCTTCGACGGAACGTCCCTCTACCCTGGCGAACTGGTATCCACCCATCAGCGCCGCTCCTGTCAGTATGAGCGCAGCAGTGGCCACCAGGCGGGGCGATGCAAAAGCCGACCACAGCCATTTCGATCTCGGGTTCCGGTGCCCGCCGAGCCCGTCGAGCACCTTCCGGGCCAGAAGGTTGTCATCGACTTTATCGATGGCAGCTTCGCGGACCAGGCTGTCGACCGGGTTCTCATCCAGGCGGTTCTCCGCCAACCGGCGGTATGGCGCCGGCCAGGTCGATACGTCGTCGCCGAAACGGCGTTTGAGTTTCTTGAATTCCTCGTCAGTCATTGTCATAGCCTTACTCCGCTGCCTGCCTTTGCCATATGCTCCCGCAACGCGCGTCGCGCGCGGACCAGAAGCTGTTCGACCGAGCCGCCGGTCGTTCCCATCACCTGTGCGATTTCCGCAACGTCGAGATCGGCGACCGCGCGCAGGAGCAGCGCCATGCGCTGGCGCCGCGGCAAGTCGAGTATGCCCTTGCGGGCCAGGTTCAGCTCCGACCGTCCGGAGACTCTCACCTCGGCGTCGGGCTCGTCTAAGCTCGGGTCGGCGGGCATCGCATCCAGTCCGACGAAGCGCAGCAGCGCGTTTCGTCGTCCAACATCGATACAGCGGTTCGCGGCGATCCTGTACAGCCATGTCGTGACCTGTGCCCTGTCCGGATCGAAATGGGCCGCCTTGCGCCATACGGTCCAGAATACTTCCTGGACGACATCCTCGGCATCCTCACGCGAGCTGCCCAGGTAGCGCCGGGCAAAGGCCGTCAGGCCCTTGCCGTGGCGCTCGACGAGTTGTGCAAGTGCGTGCTGACGCCCCGCCGCGATCGCCAGCATGAGCGATCGATCGATATCGGCGGCGGCTTTGTCGCCTGTTCGCTTAGCGCCCTCCAAGTTTGACTAGCGTACGGTACGGCGTAGCGTCAGAAGCCGACTACCCTCCGGGCCGGTGATGCTGCTTGCCGTACGGACACGCCAGGGTCCGACCGCGGTCGCCCGCTTGCCCGTCACGGTGGTTCCTTTCGGTCCGGTTGCCGAGTAGCTCCGGGCGCAGCGGTCGACGATGCCTGAAGCACATTGGCCGCTCGATGTGTATGTCGCGCCATTGGCGCCCGTGCGGGTTGTGGTTCCCGAATATCGACCGTCCTCACCGCTGACGGTGCGGGTGATTTGCCCGCCGCGGGCCGTCGAGCGTGTCCATTCCTCGGCATTGCCAGGACCAGCGATCGCCAGCAGTGGGGCTGTGACAATCAGCATGATTGCAAGTCGTGATACATATTTCATCTTGAATCGTCCTTGGTTTCATCAGGGTAGCCGAGCGAAGCATATCGTTGCTATACGCCCAGCTATGCTGCTCATACGAACGAAGCGGCACGCTCCTACGCTGAGCACTGATTGATGGCTCGCTCCGTGGCTTTTCTTCGTCACCGCGTAGGAGGGCAGCTTGCCATACGTATAAATCGGAAAGGTCATTGTCGGCGGAGCAGGGTATGCGAAATTTAACATGGGCTATGATTGTTTTTTCTGTTGGAGCCCTTTTCGGCTTTGCTGGTCCTGAAGCGCAATCTCAGGAACTGGGTAGGGGAGAACGCCGGGCACTGGTGCAGGCCTGCCGCGCAGACGTTGCGAGAGTGTGCCCTGGGGCCAGGCCCGGCGGAGGCGCCATCGCCCAATGCCTTCGCCAAAACGTGACGCAATTATCTGACGGCTGCCGGTCGGCCATCGCCGTAGCAGCGCAGGATTCAGGGCAGCCTGCGGGTGCGCAAGCCGCGCTTCCTGCGCAAACCAGGGTCTACCGTGATATCGCCTATGGAAGTCATTCGAAGCAGCGGATGGACATCTACGTGCCGGACGGTGCCGCAAACGCTCCCGTCATCTTCATGGTGCACGGCGGAGCATGGGCCATCGGTTCCAAATCGACTTCCCGCGTTGTCGACAACAAAGTCGCCTACTGGCTTCCGAAAGGCTTCATCTTCGTCTCGGTCGACAACCGCCTGCTGCCGGAAGCTGATCCGCTCGTGCAGGCACAGGATGTGGTCAAGGCTCTTGCCACGGCCCAGGAAAAAGTGCGGAGCCTCGGCGGCGATCCCCGCCGCTTCGTTCTGATGGGGCATTCGGCCGGCGCGCATCTGGTGATGTTGCTTTCCGCCGATCCCAATATGGCAACGCGTGTCGGTGCGCAACTATGGCGCGGTACGGTCGCGTTAGACAGCGCGGCCTACGACGTGACGGGAATCATGAAGGGTTCGCATCCGCGGCTGTACGACAGGGCATTCGGCAACGATCCGGCTTTCTGGCTGCGCGCATCCCCGAGCGCCCAACTCCGGCCCGCAGCGCGACCGATGCTGCTTGTATGTTCGTCAACACGTCGCACATCCTGTGCTCAGGCAGAAGGCTTTGAAGCCAGGGCCGGAACGGTCGGAGTTCGCACCGGAGTTTTGCCGGTGGCCAAAAGCCATTCCGCGATTAACGAGGATCTCGGCAAACCAGGGAGCTACACCCAGACAGTCGATCGGTTCATCCAGGGGTTGGTCCAATAGGCAGTCACCGTCGTCGCGGAGGGCCTGCAAGGTCGCGAGCGCCGCTGGGTCGTCGAACGGACGTTTGCGTGGCTGGGCCGATGCCGCAGGCTGGCCAAGGATTTCGAGAAATCCATCGCTTCAGCAGAAGCCTGAATAACCATCGCTCACATCCGCATGCTTATCAGACGAGCCCGACGAATATGCGCTTGCAAGTGGCCAACGACTTGCTGACCCTCCCGTCCAACGTCCCGAGGGAATCCATGAGGGAGAATTCCTGTCAGGAGGATCCGGAAACGACGCCCTCACGGGGGAGCGGGCGCCGACACCTTCATCTTCAGCATCGCTAGTGACCAGGACACGATTACCGATTTCGGTACCGGGAATGCTTGCACAGCTCGCCGGCGACAGCGACGAGTATGCAGGCGACCGACAGGATAGGGCCAAGCCAACGGAACGACATTCTCTCTAGATCAAAGAGGAACCGATCAAATCGACTACGCCGCATTGCCGACCTCGTTTCTCGGATCCAGGCGAGACGTGCTGAACCGCGCGCCCGCGTCGATGTCTTTTAAGATGATGATACTCGCTCGGTTGCCGGAATTCTCGTCCGTCTGATTTCCCCGGTCTCATCGGAGTGCCTCCGAGGGAGCATGTTCAGCGGCGATTTACCTGATGCGGCTCGGACGACGAGCATTGGCGAGCAGTTCCTGCTTGGTTGCACGAGACCCGAACAGGATTCTCAGGTCCCGGATCGCACTGGCGTCGAGGGCGTAGCGCATTCCAAATTCATCGATATCGATAAACACCCCTGCTGGTAGGCTCGCAACTGCGAGGACCTGATCTCCAGATCGGTACCGGTGTCGCGCAGGTCGGTGAAAGCGAACCGTTTGGATTTGCAGGTGATGAGCGTCAATACGCACAGTAATGCCTCCGCCCGGCCCAAATCGATGTCCAGTGTCATACGCTTGAGGTTGCATTCTCATGATCCCGGAAACTCACCCCGGCGATACCGGCCACACTCTCGGCCACCACCCGTATCGCACGCTTTTGCGCAGCAGACGGAACAGGAGCGAGAATTTCGACAATCGAATCTTTGACGTCCATTTTAAGCCGACCAGCTTCAAGGCCAAGTTCTGCTCGCAGTCGGGTCGCAACAGCCAGGCGCAGCGCATCATCCCCTTTCGCCACGACATCGCGGTCCGTTTTTATCGCTCGCAGGATATCGCGCCGGCTGATGATCCCGACGAGCTTGCCCGATTGAATCACCGGCAAACGTTTGATGTTGTGGCTTCGCGCGAGAACAGCGGCGTCGGCAAGCGGCTGTTCTGGCGATATGCAAATGAGCTCTCTTGTCATGCAATCGCCTACGGTCGTTCCATGTGTCCGAACATAATTTTCAAAGAAGGCACCGTCAGAACCTTCCGGGAGAGGCTCCGAGCCGACATTAAACGCACTCCGGCTCAATAGGTCGCCTTCGGTGAGCATGCCGACAACACGATCGTCATCGCCGACCACCGGAAGCCCGCTGACGTGGTGGTCGAGCATCAACTGAATGGCGTGGTTGATACTCGTGTCCGGCGACACGCGGATCGGTGTCAGCGTCATGAAATCCTGCACAAGCATTATGCTTTCCCTTTTTCGGAACTTGACCCAGTCTCGCAGGGTGGGCCGCCGATGCCTTGATTCAACTCAACCTAAATGATCCTCAGGATGGGAATTCTGAAACACCCGGCGAGCGGCGGCTTTGGGCTGTTGTTTATCTGTAGAGCGGGGGCATGTGAGAGCTCACCACGGTGGAGCGGAGAATTGGGCAACTATCGCTTCGCGATTGAGACTTGCAGCTTTATTCAGTCGATCTGGTTGCCGACCTGACCAACACGCTCACGGCCATCGTCAACGGTGAGGAGCAGGGCCGGATCGACGAATTACTTCCATGGATTAGCTCGGCATCCGGCAGCCAGGCCCTCACATTAAATGCCAGTCCCGCGAAGCTCACTGTTTCATCGGAAGTCCAACTCGAAGATGTGTCCGGAATTCGACCGTGATTTGGAGAACGTCGCTTGATGTATTTCTACTATGCGTTCGATTATCTTCAGTCCGATACCAAGGCTATCACTGGACCCCGATACCGTTTCGTTACGCGGCAGGATTTCGGGGGACCGATCCTCGACCGCAATGATGCCGTTGCCCACACGGACGATGACTGCTGTGCGATCAACTGTGTGCCTGACTGCGTTCTCGATCAAATTCCGAAGCGCGTCTCTTAGAAGCGAAGGCGCGCCCCTGAGCATGCTGCTTTCCACTTGGCTGAAGAACCCTAGCGAATGATTGTTTTCGTAAACCCAAGGAGTGAGCTGCGCTACCACGGACGACGATAGCTCCACGAGGTCGACCTCCTCGAACATGCCGTGATCGACGCTTTCAAGCCGAGCGAGCGCGGTTATCTGAGCGACGAAGTTCACCAGGTCCTCAAGGTCGGCTTCGGCCCTCCTCGCGCGGGGATGATCGATCTGGGCGAGTTCCAGCTGCAAGGCTGCAAGCGGTGTTCGGATTTCGTGGGCGATCCCGGATGTCAGGACCTTCTGCGACCTCATCAACGCGCCGACCCGCTCGAAGGCGCGATTGACGGCGGCCGCAAGATGGGCGACCTCCCGCGGCATTTGATCGAAGTTCAAATGCGATCGCGAATCCATTGGATCAACCTGGTCAGCAGCGTCTGCGGCAGCTCGGACTGGCCGCAGTGCCTGACGGACGGACAGCAAGGTTCCACCAAGCACGAGAACCAGGAGGATGCTCATGGGCACGATCAGGTGTCCAATTATCTCATTCCAGAGGACGTCGGACATGACGTCAGCGGGATCACCGATCGTCGCAATATCGACGAGGAAACGCTGGGTGCCAATAACGAATGCTTGACCGCCGACGAGCGACAAAGGCTTTCCCGGTGCCAAAGACCTCAACCAGAAGTCTGGCGGGTTCACATCCTTAGGAAGGAAGCGATCCTCACAGGCAGCGTCGCATGATTGGAACACCAGCGTACCGTCCGCCGCACGAATGCGGGCAACGTAACCGGTTTCATCTTTTCGGTAACGCTGCTGTACAGTGTCGGGAAGGCGGTAACGGACGCTAGCACCTTCCACTGCGATCCCGGCCGCCAATCGCTCTGTTTCCTGCTCAACGAACAATCGCGACAGCTCGCCAACATTCCAGTAGTAATCCGAGAAGACGAGGGCGAGTTGCAGGAGCATGGCGAAGATCGCGAAGAATGTGATCCGGCGAGCGAGAATGGCTCCGAGCGTCGGGGGCGACTGGCTCAATCACGCACCTCGCGCATCATATAGCCTACACCTCTGATCGTCTCGATTGACGAGTGGGTATTGTGGCTCTCGAGTTTCTTCCGAAGACGGGATATTGCCAACTCAACGGCATTACTGCTTCTCTCGTCGCCAAATTCGGAGAACGCATGCTCGATCTTTGCTTTGGCGACAACCTTTCCACCGTTGCGCATCAGCAATTCGAGCAAGCCCTTTTCCGACGGGGCAAGAGCGACTTCATTGCCCGCGCAGATCACCTGACGCGACGCTACATCGAGTTTCAGCGCGGCGTATTCCAGCACTGGCATAGAGGTGACGGGTGATCGCCGGATAAGTGCGCGTATCCGGGCCGTCAGTTCGCCATTGTGGAACGGCTTGGCCAGATAGTCGTCAGCGCCCGCATCAAGTCCGGCTATCCGCTCGTCGATCGCAGCTCTTGCAGTCAGAACGAGCACTGGCGTCTGACTGCCAGCCTCCCGGAGCGATTTGAGGACGTCGATGCCATCCTCGTCAGGAAGACCAAGGTCCAGGAGAAGCAGGTCGTACTCCCCCTCTCGAAGGGCTATACGTCCATCCTGTGCAGTCGCGAACGCGTCTATCTTCCAGCCCTCATTCCGGATGGCCTCGCAAACAAGCCCACGAAGCCGGGCGCTGTCCTCGATGAGCAGAATTCTCATGCCTTCTTTCGACCTGTAATCATCGACCAGACGAGATTCTCTCGATATCTCCAGCTTTCCACGATAGCAGCGCCAGCATGGATAAAGACGAGGATCATAATGCTGTTGGCAATCGTTCCGTGCAATCGCTCAAGCCATTTTTCGCCCCAAAAGGCATCCAATGTCGTCATCCATCCGGTCACGGCCGTTGCCGCAAGAAGAGCGATGAGCAAGAACATCATGATCGAAGCGAGCGGATTGTGTCCAAGGTATCGCTTTTCCTGGCTCTCGATGATGCCGCCAATTTGCTCCTTCAGCCTCCGCGGCGTCGGGAAGAAATCGTCGAATCGCGCATGCTTTGTACCAACGAAGCCCCAAAAAAGTCGAATTATGATCGCCCCTGCGACCACGTATCCCGTGACGCGATGCCAGTATTTCCCTTCCTCCAGGATAAAGAAGTTGAGCGCGCAAGCTGCGACAATGGTCCAATGAAAAATTCGGACGATCGGGTCCCAGACTTTGACGCTCCTTGGCGCGGCGTCGGAGGGCGATAAGCCCTCCTTCCTCGGTGAGATCGCCGTCATCGTTTAATCGCCCTTCTGGACGATGTCACCGGATACCGGATTGAAATAGACCTCGGCTCGCTTGCCGTCCTTATCCTTGCCGTAGATTTCGTAGCAGTTGCCGGTGATTTCGAAAGTCTTGACCTTATAGCCAAGGGTATCGATCTTCGCCTTCATGGCGTCCTCCGACATCCACTTCGACTTCGGCTCTTTGGTGCAATTCGGGCTGGCGAGCGCCAGCGCGGGGATGGAAGCGACAATTGCGACTGCGGTAATCAGTTTCAGCATGATCATTCGGTCCTTTGCTCTAAGCCCAACTGGGCGCCCGAGCAATAAAATCTTCCAGCTGTCCGTTTGCTGTCAGGGAAACAAACCGTACTCTCAACGCCCCCAATCAGGCGTCAATGTGCGGGCGCTCCAGGGTCATTATGTGCGTCGAGTGAAGATCGCCGCCTCCGTTTGCTACGGAAGCGATGCCGGCCAACGGCCACGCGTGGGCAGCGACCTGTGAGGCAGGCGTGCTGAACAGCAAAATGGCGCCAAAAAAGCCCGCTGCCACCCTCCAGATCACGCTTTTCCGCTCGCGCAAGTTCATGTTCAACTCACCTCGTTCGGAACGAGCAATATCGGACGCGGGTCAGATCACGCAGCAGAATGCCGCGTTGATGGAAGAGACCAACGCCTCAGCGCAGAGCCTCTCACAGATCAGTCAGCGGCTTGCATCCCTGATCGGACGCTTCCGGATTGGAGGTTCAGCAAGCCTCATGTCGGCAAACCCGCAACCTATAAGCGGGCCGCGGCGTAGCTTTTCACTGGCAAGTTACTTCAGCATGCATGTGCGCCGGTGGGGGATCACAATGGGCTCCCTGCGGGGTGATGTCACGTTATTTCTATGAGACGATCCGGCGCTGGGGATGCAAATTTGGCTGGGCATATGCGAAGCGGTTGCGCAGAAAGGAGCCTTGCCGGAAGGATATATGGCATCTGGACGAAGTGGTGATCTCCATCGGCGGTCGACAACACCGGCTTTGGCGCGCCGTCGACCAGGACGGCTATGTTCTTGACGAAATCGTACAGCCCCGTCGCGACACCAAGACTGCCAAGCGATTGCTGGTCAGGCTACTGAAGCAGCAAGGCCTCACGCCGAAGCGGATCATCACCGACAAACTGCGCTCATATGGAGCGGCAAAGCGGGATGTGATGCCTACCGTCGAACACCGATCGCACAAGGGGCTGAACAATCGCGCGGAGAATTCACACCTGCCGCTGCGAAAACGAGAGCGGGTGATGCAAGGCTTCCGATCCGCCGGCGGCTTGCAACGATTTATCTCGGTGTTTTCAGCGATTAGAAATCTTTTCGTCCCGCCGCACCAGACGCACTCCGCCCTCGCCATTCACCTTCATCAGATCCAGGCAATCGCGCAGTGGAAGGCCGTAACCGGCACAGCTACCTGAGATCAACGGCAAGCGCTTCGTCCGGCTTCAGCCAAACAACGTGACATCACCGTTTCTCCAAATACAAAACTCGGCTAAGGTACGGGCATGTCTCAGATCACCGTAACACCCGCCAGAAAAGAGAAACTCGCTGATACCGTGTATGGACAAATCCTTTCTGAGATTACGTCCGGAAAATTCACGGAGGGCGACAAGCTTCCTTCAGAAGCGGAACTGTCGCTCGCCTTCGATGTGTCGCGACCCGTGGTCCGCGAGGCGCTTTTACGCCTATCTACAGATGGGTTGGTCCAATCGCGGCGGGGTATCGGCACGTTCGTTTCGACGAAGCCGTCCATGAGGCTGACGGAGTTGGCCGATGCGGCTAGCCTATCCAGTTATGTACGTTCTTTCGAGCCGAGAATCGTCATTGAAGTCGAGGCTGCGCGGCTTGCCGCGCTGCGACGTTCGCGCGGACATCTTGAGGCAATCCGGCAGACGATCGACGATCTGAACGAAGCGATCATGCGGGGTGAACTGGGCCAGTCACAGGACATTGCCTTTCACGACGCAATCGCGATTGCCGCCGGCAATGAATATTTTCCCGTCTTGCTGAGAGACCTTCGCCGGCCAGTTCTGGAAACCATGAATATCGGGCTAGAGCTTGCAAGGGAACGCGCACCGGCGCGGCGTCTGCGTGTCGTAGAAGAGCATACGCGGATATTCAACGCGATCAGCATCGAAGATAGTGATTCCGCGGCGAGCTACATGAAATATCACCTGCTCCAGGCGCGGGCAGCTATACTCGATGCGCAACATCTGGAGGCCGGGCGCCTGAATGGCGCCCGGCCGAAACACGACGAATAACGGACGGCAGGAAAGGCACCCGTCATTCTTTTCGGTATAGGCCCCGGCGCTTCAGTGCAGGATCTGGGCCAGGAATTCCTGAGCTCTTGCCGTCTTCGGATTTGAGAAGAAGTCATCCGGCTTGCCTGTCTCGACGATCGCACCGGCATCCATGAAGATGATGCGATCGGCTACCTGACGCGCGAAATGCATCTCGTGCGTCACGCAGATCATCGTGCCGCCTTCCTTGGCAAGCTCGACCATCGTATCGAGCACTTCGCGGACCATTTCCGGATCCAGTGCCGATGTCGGCTCGTCGAACAACATCAGTTCGGGGCTCATGGAGAGTGCTCGTGCGATCGCGACGCGCTGCTGCTGTCCGCCCGAAAGTTGCGATGGATATTTGCCGGCCTGTTCCGGAATCCGGACCCGTTCGAGGAAACGTTGTGCGGTCGCCCGGGCTTCCTCGCCCGACGCGCCTTTTACCTTCATCGGCGCGATCATGCAGTTTTCCAGCACGGTCATATGCGGGAAAAGATTGAAGTTCTGGAAGACCATGCCGGTGCGCCGCCGCACCGCATCGATCGACTGTCGTGTATCCGTTACATCGATGCCACAGACGCGCAGAGAGCCGGATTGATATTGCTCCAGCGCGTTGAGGCAGCGGATCAGGGTCGATTTACCGGATCCGGATGGACCGCAGATCACGATTGTTTCGCCGCGGCTGACGGTCAGATCGATGTTCCGCAGCGCCCGGAAGGCTCCGAAGGACTTCGACACCTGCCTCGCCTCCACGACCGCTCCATCGGATTTTCCGTTCGAATGATTTGCGCTCACAGTCTTTTCCTTGTGGCCGTCAGACAATCTTCGGGTCGAATTCGCCGGAAGCGTATCGGCCCGCCATATCCGCCAACGGGATGACCTTGATCTTCGCAGCGTGCCCAGCCGTGCCAAACTCTTCAAGCCGCTGCTTGCAGAGCTTGGTAATGGCGTCCATTCCGGGCTTCATCATGTTGCGGATGTCGAATTCTTTGGGGTCTTCGTGCATCACCCGGCGGATCTGGCCGACCAGCGCCATCCGGTTATCGGTATCGATATTGATCTTGCGGACGCCATGCTTGATGCCGCGCTGGATTTCTTCGATCGGTACGCCCCAGGTCTGCTTTATGTCCGCACCGTACTTGTTCATGATGTCCTGTAATTCCTGCGGAACCGAGGAGGAGCCGTGCATCACGAGATGGGTGTTGGGCAGGCGCCGGTGAATTTCCTCCAGCCGGTCCATGGCCAGGACTTCGCCATCCGGCTTGCGGCTGAATTTGTAGGCGCCGTGTGAAGTGCCCATCGCGATGGCGAGGGCATCGACCTTGGTCGCCTTAACAAAATTCACTGCTTCGTCCGGGTCGGTCAGCATACGTTCGTCGGTCCGCGACTGGAGCTTCCCCAGAACGCCGATCTCGCCCTCGACCGACGCGCCCATGTAATGCGCGACTTCGGATACGCGCGCGGTCACGCGGGCATTGTAGTCGTAGTCGGAGGGCGTCTTGGCGTCTTCGAGCAGCGATCCGTCCATCATCACCGATGTGAACTTGTGCTGGAGGGCGGTCGCGCACGTCGCCTCGCTATTGCCGTGGTCCTGGTGCACCACCATTGGGATATCCGGGTAGATCTTTTCCAGCGCCGCAAACAGGTGCTCGATCATGATGTCGCCCGCATAGGAGCGGGCCTTGGTGCCGACCTGGAGAATGACGGGCGCATCAACCGCACTGGCGGCGTTCATGACCGCCAGCATCTGTTCCATGCAAGTGACACTGAACGCGGGCACGCCATAGTGATGTTCGGCGGCGTGGTCGAGCAATTGTCTGAGCGTTATTTTGGGCATATCGGCAACTTTCTCGTGAGGATTGGCCTGCAGCCCGGCTGCAGGCCATGAAATGAAATTAGAAGCGCGGAACGTCTTCGTTGACGATGCCCAGCCATTGTTTCTGGGCAGCCTGCAGCTCACCACCGCTCCACAGCATCATGATCTCGGTGTTGAGCCACTGGTGGAGGTCGTAATCGCCGCGGCGGACGCCTATACCCATCGGGGACTGGCGGACGGCGAACTTGCGCGCGAACTTGTCCGTCTGCGCGTTAATGGCATTGGCAGCAGCGGCGCCGGAAACGATCGCATCGACTTGACCTGTGAACAGTGCCTGATTGGTCGAGGCGTCATCTTCGAAACGCTGGATGTTGGTGCCCTGCACGGCCTTCTGGGTGATGATCGTGTCGTTGGTGCTGGCGCGGGTCACGCCAACGCGCTTGCCGACCAGAGCTTCGAGGTTGTCGAGCTTGGAGGCGGTCGGCGCGATGACCATCTGCTCGTCGACATAGATCGAGTTGCTGTACATGATGGCCTTAGCGCGTTCCGCCGTGATGCCGAGAGAGGAGATGACGATATCGACCTTGCCGGTCGTCAGGTTGGGGATTCGGGCCTGCGAAACCTGGTCGACGATTTCAAGCTTCACACCGAGATCCCGGGAGATCAGGTTTGCGACCGCTACGTCGAAACCGGACGGCTTCATGCTGGTGTCCGTCATGCCGTAAGGCGGCGTCGACAGCGAGATGCCGACGACGATCTTGCCGCGCTTGATGATCTCGTCGAAGGTATTGGTGGTTTGCTGTGCGACAGCGACGGATGACAAGCAAGCCGCGGCAACTACGCCGACGACAGCTTTCCTTATAAATGCGAGCATCGTTTTCTCCTCCGTTACGATGTTAGGATTTCAGACGTTTCTCGAGGCTGCGGCTGAACAGCGTCAGCGGAAAGCAGACAAGGAAATAGAAAGCCGCGGCGGTCAGATAAACCTCAAGCGGCTTGAACGTGGCGTTGCTGACGATCTGGGACGTGCGCGTCAGCTCGACGATGCCGACGACGGAAGCCAGCGAGGTGTTCTTTATGAGCTGGACGAAAAAGCCGACTGTAGGCGGAATGGCGATCCGGATTGCTTGCGGCACAATGATGTGGATCATCGCGTCTGCGCGACCAAGGCCGAGCGCATGCGCGCCTTCCCGTTGTCCCTTCGGGACGGACTGGATGGCGCCGCGCCAGATTTCTCCAAGAAATGCCGCTGCGTAGAACGAAAAGGCGACGGCGATCGCAACGATCGGCTGTATCGAAATGCCGATATAGGTGACGCCGAAATAGGCGATGAACAGGGTTACGAGCAGCGGTGTGCCCTGCACCACGAAAATGTAGAACTGTGCGAGCCGACCGACGACAGGATTGGTTGAAACGCGCATCAGGGCTATCGCGGACCCGGCAATCGAACCGCCGACCAGCGCGATGAGCGCCAGACCGATGGTCCAGCCGAGACCGGTCAGCATGAACTGGACATGGGTGAGGCTGAATTGCTGAAACATCTTATCGCCCCAGGAACTTGAATGGAAACAGGACGCGTTCAAGGACCGTCATCACGCCTTTCAGCACAGCGACGAGAACGACGTACACGACCGCGATGACGAGGTAGATTTCCATGTTTCGCAGTGTGATGCCCTGAATGTCATTGCCGATGCCGGTAAGCTCGGGGACCGAGATCGCGGAGACGACGCTGGACGACAGAAGAAGCAGAATGAACTGCGCAGCGAGTGACGGAAAAACGGCCGCAAGCGCGGGCTTGAAGATGACATGCTTGAAAATGGTCAGCGGAGACATGCCGAGCGCGCGGCCGGCTTCGATCTGCCCCTTGGTGATGCTCTGGATACCGGCACGAATGACTTCGCTGCAATAGGCGCCTCCATAGATCGACATAGCGAGGATGGCGGCGACCGTGGGGTCGAGCCGGATGCCGAAGCTTGGCAGGCCGAAATAGATCAGGAAGACCTGCACGATGAACGGCGTATTGCGGATCGCCTCCACATAGACGACGGCCGGCAGCCGGACGAACCGACTGCTGCTGAGGGAGACACTTGCGACCAGAACGGCAATCATCAGCGCGAACACCATCGAGATGACCGAAATCTGTGCGGTCAGCAACATGCCCTTCAGCAGAAGGTCGCTGCGTGATAGCACTCCGGAAAAATCGAGATATCTCACTAAAAGTCTCCAGATGGCTGCGGATCAGGCTACGAGGTTGCCCGTTCTTGCAAAATCGGCATAGCGCGGTGCGAAATCCTCGCCCGCAGGCGATGCAGTGACGCTGTTTTCCCAGTTGCGGTTCTCGCGCCACGGGGTCGCCATCCTGTCGGTCAGTGCGTTCAGGTCATCCATGATGCGCGGGGCCTGATCTGCCAAGGCCTTTTCCATAGCCGCCATATCGGGGAAGTTCGAAAAGGCCTTGGACCATATGGCGCGGCCGGCGAGGTATCCGCTTGCGCCTGCGCGGTATGCATAGGTGAGGAGCCTCAGGAAGTCTTCTGGTGTGGAGCCTGCGCTTAGAAGCACCCACGGGCGACCCAGACCCTTCGCCATGTCATCGAACCGCTTCTGGATGCGGGCTGCATCGGGGGCGTCCGGATCGGGCACATCGACGGTTTCGGTCGGCGGTTCGAGCTTGTAGACGTCCACGCCTTCCGGATTCATGATGTCCGTGTCTGCAAGTGAACCGGCCACGAGTTCGACACGACGCGCATTGAGCGCTTCCTGTGTCTCATCCGGGAAGGGGTATACGAGGAACTCGAGGATGAAAGGAATATCGTTCTCGCGGCAATCCCGCTTTACGCTGTTGAGATAGGCGAGTTGATGTTCCTTCACGTCATCGCTGACATCGGCGCGAAACCAGAGGTTCACCTTGACCCCGTCGCCGCCGATCTTGCGGATGACGCCCGGATTCCATCCGGGAATGTTTTGTGACTTGCGCCCGTTCTTCGTCACTTCCCAGGTCGCCCATTCCGTTGCAACCAGCAGCCCTTTGCGCGCGGAAATGCCATCGACCGTGGCCGAATAGCCGAGTGGCGGATCGATCAGCACCGCCGAAGCCTTCGGCGCCAGGTAGGTCCCGAGCAGCCGCTTCACCGCAGCAATATGATGGTAAGGTGCGTGAGCGACATTGAGGGCGGCCTTGATCGGGTTGACGATCGGCCCGGTCTGATCCATCGCCAGCATCTTGAAGCGGCCGTTTTCGTCCGCCAGCCGGCGCAGACCCCAAAGTTTGCCGGGGGTAATATTCATCACGCACTCCTCTTGAGAAAATCTTCGACGGCGCTGCGATCGGGGATGCTTTCCCAGCCGCTGCCCTTGGCGCATTTCAGCGCGGCAGTGGCGCTCGCAAACCGGGCTGCATTTTCGACATCGAGGTCTTCCGCGACGGCCAGCGTATAGGCGCCGTGGAAAATGTCGCCCGCACCATTGGTATCGATCGCCTTGATGGGAAAGGCCGGCACATTTCGGACGCCCGAGTCATCCAGCCAGAAGAAACCATGCTCGCCATCCGTGACGGCAACCACGCCCCGACACAGGCCGCGCGCGTGGCGAAGACCGGTTTCGATGTCGTCGCTACCAGAAAGGCGGCGAAGGCAGGCCGCAGAGAAGACGACGTGGTCGGGGAGATGCAGGAGCTTGTGAACCGCATCCATGTCGCCGACATCGGCATCGAGGACGCTGACGATGTTGCGCTTGCGGGCAGCCTCGAACACTGCCGCAGCGCCTTCCCACCAACTGTAGTCGGCAAGCACGCCGGTCACGCCATCAAGCTGGCTCAAAGGAAGCCATTCTGCCTCATTGCCAAGGTTCCGGCCGATGAAACCGAATGCCATGCGGTCGCCATCCGGAGATACGAGGATCGTACCTATCGGGCTGACCCCGCCATCCACACGCCGGACCGAGCGGGTATCAACACCGACGGCCGCGAGGCGGGCCAAAATCTGGTCGCCAGTCTCGTCATTGCCGAGGCGGCCCCAATAGACGGTCTCTGCGCCCAATAGCGCCGTGGTATAGGCAGCCGTCGCGGCAATTCCGCCGCCGGTCTTCAACACGTCAAGCGCCCGGATCTTGCTCGGCTGCGTCGGCAGCGTCGGCAGATAGACGATCGTGTCGAGAAACGCGTTTCCCAGATGCACGATCCGCTGCTTGCTTAAACCCACCCGGAACCTCCAATTCAAAACGACAGGGGGCGTTCTTGCCTTGCTGCAAGCCTTTCGCCTCCCATTGCCGGCACCATAAAAATTCGTGAACATGTAGTCAATAAAATTTACATGATGGCATGATTTTTTCATGCGTAACGTAAGGAGAGCCCTCGAAGGTTAGGGTAAATATTTTTTAAACATAGATATATCGTTAAAATTCAGATGTTTGCAGATATTGCGAGGAAAATCAGATCCGGTGCGAACGGGAAGACAAGATCGTTCCCTTGACATGTCGTTGTCAAATTTTACAAGTGATCTCAATGCCATCATGGCCAACACGGTCTTCGCACCGCCAAGCTCCGGAACACTCTAGTGAAACCGATCGACACGATACTCCACGTCACCGACAGAATCCGAAACCGCTCCGCGCAGACCCGCGCGGAATATGAGGCCATGGTCGAAGAAGCGCTCAATCGCGACGGGCCGCGGCGAAACACGATGCCCTGCGCGAATGCGGCGCATGTCGCCGCAGCCTGTCCCATTGCAGACAAGACTGCGCTGCTGGCGGCGAATGCGTCAAATCTGGCGATCGTGACGGCCTATAACGACATGGTGTCGGCTCACCAGCCGTTCGAGCGCTTTCCTGACATCATCCGCCGCGAGGCAAACTGTCTCGGCGCGATCGCGCAAGTGGCCGGAGGCGTGCCGGCCATGTGCGACGGCATCACGCAGGGTAGGGAGGGCATGGAACTGTCCCTGTTCTCGCGGGACGTCATTGCCATGTCCACGGCGATCGCGCTCAGCCATGACGCTTTCGATGCGGCGCTTTATCTGGGGGTCTGCGACAAGATCGTACCAGGGCTTGTCATGGGTGCACTGGCCTTCGGCCATCTTCCGGCAGTCTTCGTTCCCGGAGGACCGATGCCGACCGGTCTGTCGAACTCGGAAAAGGTCAAGGTCCGGCAGTTGCATGCGGAAGGCAAGGTGGGGCAGCAAGAACTGCTGGAATCCGAAGCTCGCTCCTATCACGCGCCCGGAACCTGCACATTCTACGGCACGGCAAATTCCAACCAGATGCTGATGGAGATCATGGGGCTGCATCTTCCCGGCTCCAGTTTCGTCAATCCGAACACGCCGCTGCGAGATGCGCTGACGCGGGCTGCGGTCAGATGCGCGCTGGAGATCTCGACGCCTGGCCCGCGATTCACGCCGATATCGCGGATCGTCGGTGTGGAGACGATCGTCAACGGCATCATTGGGCTGCTTGCAACGGGCGGATCCACAAACCATACGATCCATTTGGTTGCGATGGCCCGTGTGGCCGGCATCATCATCACCTGGGACGACTTCTCCAACCTCTCGGAGGTGATACCGCTTGTCGCGCGGGCTTATCCGAACGGGCCTGCCGACATCAACCAGTTTCATGCGGCCGGCGGCATGCGATCGCTGATCGCGACGTTGCTCGATCATGGGCTTCTTCATGCGGATGTGAATACGATCGCCGGCGAAGGTCTAGACCGATACCGGCAGGTACCGGTACTTGTGAATGATGCCGTCGAATGGCGCGATCACGACAGTACTTCATCGGATGAAAGCGTTCTGCGTTCTGCCGGAAAACCGTTTCAGCCGACGGGCGGTCTCCGGGTGCTGACCGGCAATCTCGGTCGCTCCGTCATCAAGGTTTCGGCGGTGAAGGGAGGTCGCGGTGCTGTGACGGCTCCCGCGAAAATCTTCGAAACGCAGGAGCAGCTCATGCTGGCCTTCAAAGCGGGGGAGTTGGACCGAGATTTCGTCGCGGTCCTGCCCTTTCAAGGACCGAAGGCCTGCGGCATGCCGGAACTTCACAAGCTCAGTTCCGCCCTTGGCGTTCTGCAGGATCGCGGCTTCAAGGTGGCTCTGGTGACCGACGGGCGCATGTCCGGCGCTTCCGGCAAGATCCCGGCGGCCATCCATGTCTCGCCCGAGGCAGCCGATGGAGGACCGCTTGCGCTCGTGCGGGATGGTGACATGGTCAGGATCGACCCGGTGACAGGCACTCTGGAAATGCTCGTCGATGAGGCGACGATCGCCGGCCGCAAGCGGCTTGCAATGCCACACCGCGCCAAGCGCGGCATCGGCCGGGAGCTTTTCGCCAATGCCCGCCGCGCCGTCTCAAGTTCCGAAGACGGAGCGAGCTTCCTTTTTTGAAGGTTCAATCATAGGGCATCGGCATGTCGGAAAACAAAATTCGCTGGGGGCTGCTGGGCGCATCGACGATCGCGCGTGAAAGGCTCGTCAATGCGATCCGCTCAAATGGTGGTCATGTCGCCTCGGTCTATTCGTCCGACCGTGGGCGGGCCGATGCGTTTGCCGACGCCCTCGGCATATCCGCTCGCACGACGGATCTGGGCGAGTTCTTTGACCACTGCGATGCGGTTTATGTTTCGAGCGTCAACAGGCTGCACCATGCGCATGTGCTTGCAGCAGCCTCCGCCGGCAAACATGTCCTGTGCGAAAAGCCTCTTGCGACGAGCCTCGAGGAAGCCGCCGAGATGATCGAGGGCTGCCGGAGCGCGGGAGTCATCCTGGGCGTCAACCACCACTTGCGCGGCTCGACGGTCAATCGCGAGATGGCCGCGCTTGTCCAAAGCGGCGCGATCGGCCAGCCGCTTTTCGCGCGCGTTATCAATGCAGGCGTGCTGCCAAGCCATCTTTATCGTGGCCGGCTGACGGATGAACCCGGAAGCGGGATCATTTTCGACAAAGCGACGCATGATATCGATCTTCTGCGGTACCTGCTTGCGGAAACCCCGCTAGAGGTGACGGCCATGACGAGCGATGTTGCAGTCGAATCGTCGTCGATCGCCCAGGCCGTCATGAGCACGATGCGCTTTCCGTCCGGCCTCGTCGCGCAAACCTTCGATGCGTTCAACGTGCCCGGCAGCGCGACGGAGGTCGTCATTAATGGAACCGAAGGCAGCCTTTATGCCAGCGATTGCCTTTCCGGCCGGCCAGCCGGTGCGCTCAAGCTTGTAATGGCCGCAGGCGAAAGGCCGATTCCGGTTTCGCATGTCGATCCCTATACGGAGGTTATTCGATACCTACACCGGGCGATGACAACTGGCACTCGCCCGCTCGCTATCGGGGAAGATGGAAGAATCGCAATCTCTGTTGCAATTGCAATGTCGATCGCCGCACGTTCCAGCAACGTCGGACCGAAGGTCGAGATATCTTTTTGAGTTCAAACATGATTTGGCGTCGCGGCTAGCAGCTATCTTATTCCACAAAGAGCGGGTCAAGGTTCGAAACCATTCAAGGCGATCGTGACGTTACCCGTGCAGGTGATGCCGGGAATCGGAGTTCGAGTTCCTCGTTTCGGCTTCACCTGAGGAGGGATCCACTCGACGTCACCCGGGTGGGGTGTCTCAATAGGGCCACCTTCCTTTTGAGCAACACTGTGGCGGAGACAGTGACCAAGGTCTGCCCAAGCGGGTGCATGTGCCGGCCGAAAACGACCCCCTCGCGCCGCCGGTCTGTGCTGGGGCGCCGTTCTATAGAAGCCAGACGTCTCGACGGTCCCGGTACTCGGTTCTCACACCGCCACGAAGCCGCCGTCGACAAATAGTTCTTCGCCGCCAACGAAGCTACTATCGTTCGATGCCAGAAACAGCACCGCCTTGGCGACCTCTTCAGTCTGGGCAAGCCTGCCGAACGGAATAGCCTGCTGCATCCACTCCTCAGCGCCGGCATTGTTCCGCAGATAGGTCTGCATTGCCGATGTCAGGACCATGCCGGGTGAAACGACGTTCACACGAATACCCTGGCTTTTCAGATCGATCGTCCAAGTTCGTGCGAACGAGCGAATCGCTGCCTTGGTGGCGCTATAGATGGATAGGTTGGCAAAGCCCTTGCTGCCCGCCCCCGATCCGGTCAACACGACAGCGCCGCCGGAAGGCATCAGCGGTAGAGCCTTCTGCACCGTAAAGACCATACCTTTGACGTTGATATCGAAGACCCGGTCGAAATGATCTTCTTCAATCGCGCCAATCGGGGCGGACTCGGACACGCCGGCATTGGCGAATACCACGTCAACGCGGCCGTGATCACGCTTTACTTCTGCATAGAGTTTGTCGAGGTCCGCGAGATCGCTGACATCGCCTTGAACGCCAATGGCGCCGTTGCCGATTTCCTCTAGGGCCTCATCTAGACGTTCCTGCCGGCGGCCGGTGACATACGTATAGGCACCTTCTGCTGCAAACAACTTGGCCGTTGCCAAGCCTATGCCGTCCGTCCCGCCCGTGATCACTACGACCTTGTCCTCAAATCGCTTCGTCATGCCATTCGCTCGCTTTTGCAGTAAGTGGAGGATTGCTCCATTTACTATATGGAGATATTCTCCACTTACAAGTCACAGTGAGGTCGATTTTTTGGCGGACGAAACTCCATTGCGAGCCGATGCGCGGCTGAACAAGGAGCGGATCCTTACCGCAGCGGAGGAGGTCTTTCTGGAGCGAGGCGCGGGCGTTTCATTGGACGACGTCGCAAAGCGCGCCGGGGTCGGGATCGGGACGCTTTATCGCCGCTTTCCGACGAGAGAAGACCTCTTGGCCGCCACATACAGCGCCCGATTTCTGGCTTTTGCGGAGGCGAGCCGTGCCAGAGCATCCAAACTTGATCCTTTGGACGCTCTACGCGCATATTTGGAAGACCTCGTTCAGCACACAAACGTCTATCGTGGTCTGGCAGCATCGCTCGGGATGGTTATGAGAATCGGGACGCCCGGATGTCTCGCAACCACGGCCGAAGGCGTTCGCCTGTTGAACAGTGCGCAGAAGGCAGGGGCAGTTCGACCAGACATCAGCTTCGATGATCTTGTGTGCGTAGCGACCGCAATCTCGCTCGCCACAGAGCAGGACAATTTGCCTGAAGCGCATATAGCGCATTTGGTTAGCGTCTTTACAAGTGGCGTCGCCTCACGCGGTGGATCTCGGCAATAGCCTCTTCGGCGCATCCCGGTCCAGCATTGGCTGTTTGATTGGATCTTTCTTCGGCTTGCCTATGGAGAAGTCGTTCCGACCGTAATTGCGATGGTCACTTATGATGTCAGTGCTCCCGCGCGACTATACGGGCGTGGCGCAACTTGGCCCGCCATTGCCCGGCGACTTGTGCGTCCGACCGTCAGTGGTCTTGCCGCCTGGCGTGGCCCCGCCGGTCTCGGTCCGGAAGAAAGTGTCGCCGCCAGCAGATCGAGGACGCGCGACGGGGGAACGCTCCTCAGGCCCGAACTATCAACCGGGACCGCATACGGCCAGCGCGCCAATAGAAGCGGTTGCTTCGAAGCAGCATAATCGGGCGCCTGGAGGACATGCATTATTGCCCTACAGTATTTTTTCCTGCGCAGCCTGGTACACCGTCCTCACGGCCGGCCGGAAACCAAGACTCCGCGCGAGCGATGCATCAACATGGAGGTACCATGGATTTTGCATTGCCTCGGCCGAGGGTTCCATTTTTTGCCCCACGAGTCCCGCCAATTCATAGACCGTCGTCGGCGCTTCATCGGATATGTTAACGATCCGGCCATCGAAGGCGCCTGCCAGCGCCAATCTCATCGCCGTTGCAATATCGCGATGGTGTATCGTGCTCATGCGATTGGCGGGATGGAAGCCGAAGGCGACCAGGTGCTTTGGCAGCATCTCCAGGTGACCGTCGCCGTCGCCATAAACAAACGGGAACCGTAAGATCGACCAGTTCAAGCCACTCTCGCGCAGCAGTTTCTCGGCTGCGACCTTGCTGGCGGGGTAGGCTTGTTCCGGCTCAACACTATCTGTCTCCCGGCCGGGCTGGGTCGAGTTCTTGTTATAGACATTCGACGTGCTCGCCATAATGAAGCGAGCATCAGGCGCATCAGCTTTTACAGCGGCGATCAAATTGCGGGTACCCTCTAGGTTGCTCTTCCAGATCAAATCTGTATCCGAGGTGCGAAAGATGGCCGCCAGATGCACGATTGCCGAAACACCCCAAACAGCCTCCGAAAGCGTCAAAGGGTCAAGAATATCGCCGGTCACGGCCGTTGCTGCCGGGGGGCAGGTTTTCCCTGCCCGCAGCAGCAGCCGGCAAGCAAGGCCTGCTTCTACCAGCCGCGGAACAAGGCGCTCGCCAACAAGGCCCGTCGCTCCAGTTATCAGTATTGTCATTAGCTCATACCTTTCGTGAGAGGGTCTGTAGCCGCTCGGTCGCCAATCGAAGGACGCGCATCGTCGTGGCCAGATCGGCCTCATCGATACCGTCAAAAGCAGCTTGGTGAATAAACGAGAGGTCTGGGATCTCCCGCCACAGGGCCTCGCCAGAACTCGTGAGTGTCAGAAGACGCTGGCGCTGGTCTTCTCCATCCGAGGTCTGCCGGACCAGCCCTTTGCGAACGAGCGTGGCGATGATCCCGCTCAAAGTCGCCCGTTCGAGCTCAAGCGCACGTCCGAGATCGCGCTGCACCATCGGACCAGCGTTTGCCAGATGCCAGAGAACGTACCACTGCGTCGAACCCAGATCGTATGGTCGCAGCGTCGCGTCCATGAGGGCCCGTCCCGCAAAATAGCATCGCTTTGTCCATGCCCCCACAGTCAGATGTTCGACGTCTCGTTCGTCCTGCATGAGGACAAGGTCCCTCCAATTGTTTGGTAGCTTGCGAATATTGCAAGGTACCAAGCGAACTGTCAAGTGTCGTGTGGTGCTGCTCCGACGAAGGTGATGTGGCTGCGAACAAGCCCGGGCACGCGCCGATACGAGAAATTCCGCATCCAGCGGCATCGCTTCAACGCTGAAGCTCGAGCACCGCTCCTCAGTCCTGTGCGGTCGGCCGAATGACGATGCTGCCGACATCGACTTCGGGCGGCTGCTCCAGTGCGAAGAGAATGCCCCGTGCGACTGCATCGGGAGGGATCGCGATATTTCCTAAGCGCTTACCGATGGCCTCCTTGACTGCCTGGTCTGTAATCGAGTCTCCGAAGTTCGTGGCGACCATTCCCGGTGATATCTCCGTGACGCGAAGCTTCGGTCCCGCCTCCTGCCTCAGGGCTTCCGTCACCGTCCGGACTGCATTCTTGGTCGCGGCGTAAACGCCCATCGTCGGTAGTATCTTGATACCCGCGGTAGAGATGACGTTGATTATGTGGCCGCTTCCCTGCCGCGTGAACACCGGCAGCGCGGCGGCGATCCCGTAGAGAGTGCCACGCAGATTAACGTCTATCATTGCGTCCCAATCCTCGACACGCAGCGCGTCGAATCGCGAGATCGGCCCAATTCCGGCGTTGTTAACGATGGCATCAAGTTTGCCGCCTCGTTCGACCGCCAATCCAACAAGCGCTTCAAGATCGCGCCGGCGGCGGACATCGGTCGCTAGGAACGCAGCCTTGCCGCCCGCAGCGGTGATCTCGCCTGTAATCGCCGCCAGCGCCTCTTCGTTGCGGGCGCCCAGCACGACAAAAGCGCCATGTTTCGCCAGCAATTTCGCCGTCGCGCATCCAATGCCACTGCTTGCCCCTGTGATCGCGACGACTTTGCCTTCGACGCTCATTGCCGATCTCCATCGCCGAGTTCTTCCGAAGAAAATAGCCAAGCGCGGCAAGATGATCTATGCTTCGTTGGCTATGAAGTTGTCGCAATCGTCCAAACTGGTGGCCGACCCACTATCGAATGTGCTCGATGTCCTTGGTGCGAGGGTGACGCGGCGCACCCGAATGGAGGCCGCGGGTGAATGGGCTCTCGCGTTTCCCGCAATGGATCGGCTTAAGTTCGTCGCGGTGTTGCGCGGCACGAGCTGGATGCTGCTGCCTTCACGCGAGCCTCAGTTCATGCAGGCGGGTGACGTCGGTCTGCTAGGACGCACTCCCTATGTAGTGGCAAGCGATCCGGGCCAAACGCCGATCGATGGACAGGTCTTTTATGGGGCTTCTGGTTGCGACGTGGCCCGCTTCGGAGGCAATGACACAATAGGGATTGGAGGAACGGTCAGCTTTGCCGCTGACAATGCAGACTTCCTGCTCGACATGCTGCCGGACTTTTTGCTCGTCCCCCGCGGCACGCCTGCGTCGGGAGCAATAGCAACGATCCTCAATCTGATGAACGACGAGATCCAGCGAGACAGAATTGGCGGAGAAGTCGTCAGTTCACGCCTGGCCGACATCTTGTTGGTAGAAGCGATCCGCGCCTACGCAAGCCAGCCCGAGCAAGTCGGAATTGGATGGTTTGGCGCGCTCTCAGACCCCCGGCTAGGTCGGGTTCTCCAAGCGATCCACGAGGATGTCTCGCGGCCTTGGACGGTGGCCGGGCTCGCGAACGTCGCCGGTATGTCGCGCGCCGCTTTTTCCGCCGCCTTCGCCCGCCGCGTAGGTCAACCGCCGCTCACCTATTTGCGGGCGTGGCGTCTAACCATTGCTCGTGCGGCGTTGGCTAGGGGGGATGCGAATGTTGCCACTATAGCAAGGAGCGTTGGCTACGAGTCCCAGAGCGCGTTCGGTCACGCTTTTAAGCGCGAGTTCGGAAGCCCTCCGAAAGCTGGCCCGGCATCGTGACGCAAGCAGAAGCGCGACACGAGTGCCAAATTCAAACTCGCGGAAATTGATTTGGATTTTTTGCAGACGGCGCGAACGTAGTTATTTTAGAGATCTGTCCGTTGCTACCCACTGTGATTTGATCACCTCCGCGAGCAAACTCCTTGCCATCGGCCTGGATGATAACCCAAGTCAATAGAGCCACATTGTGGTGCGATGAGACATCACCGATTTCGAAATGTCCGCCCGGGAATCTCTCATGGAACGTGGCCATGTCTTCGATGACCAGTGATCGACCGGTGGTCAGGTCATGTCTTGCAGTGTGGTATTCGATGTTCTCGCTCAAAACCTCGTTGGCGATCTTCAAACGTTCTTCGATCGAGGCCGTATTCCAAGCGCTTAGATATTTTTCGTACAGCTTCCAGGCTTCTTGATTCGTCATAACTGATCCTTCTCTTCTCGCCGGATCCGCCACTGTTGTGCAGAAACCGGGATCGGTAAAACCACCAAAGTCATTAGGATAACTGCGTAACGTAGGATTGCGCTGCCCGACCGGCGCGTCGCGATCCCATTCGAACGGGGCAAGGCCATCCGTTTTCCTTTCACAGGGCGCCCGGAGCGACTGCGCCGGTTGGTGGATAACGCCCGGACGTGTCAGAAACTGTCATCATCGAACGCCAGTCACGATCCTGCTGCCGCCACTGCCTCGCGAGGGATAGGCGTCCGCCGGGGTAGCGCTCCTCCGAAACTGTCGTCAGTTGCACACGATCGACACGGAAGTGGCGGAAAGCCGATCTGCGTTCGCACCAAGCCGCCAATACGCGCACATCGTCGAAATAGACGATGGCGATCGGCCAGACGGCCCGATCCGACAACGTGCCGTGGGTGTCCTCATAGCTGATCGCGACTTTGCGTTGCCGGCGGATGGCATCCCGCAACAAAGCGACCTGCGGAGGGTCTTTGCGCTCCGACGCCGAGGCCGCGGTTACGAGAGCAGGTGGCGCATCATTTGTCGCTGGGCCGTTTTTTCTGGCGGAAAGTATCTTCGCAAGAGCCCTCTCGCTGCCTTGTGCCAAGGCGGGATCGGCGCGCTGCCGCACCCAGCCTAAACCGAGGATTACCGCGTCCAGTTCATCCGATGAAAACGCGAATTCCGGGAGAAAGAAGCCTTCTCCCAGACGATAGCCGATACCCGCCTGTCCATCGAGAGGCGCTCCGAGCGAGCGTAGCGTCTCAATGTCCCGGTATACGCTCCGCCGCGAGATACCTAGTTCACGCGCCAAATATTGCGCCGTAACGGGCATCCTGCGTGCTCGTAGCAGGCTTATTAGTTCAAATAGACGCCCCGTTCTCGACATATACAGGCTCTTTCTCGACAAATGCCGTTTTCTTAGGAGATTATCTAAGTTGACCCTCGACACCAGCCTTGTCGATGACTGACCAAACCTCTTGGATTCGGCCTCCTCGGAATTCGTAGAAGACGTTCTCCGCGAAGGCCACCTTCCGACCGTTCACAGGAACGCCAAGAAATTGCCCTTTCGGCGTAACGTCGAACCACAGCCGGGCCGCGATATGGGGCGGTTCAGCGACAAGGATCTGGATGTCGAAATGGAGGTCCGGCATCTGCTCGAAATTATCCTCGAGCATTCGCCGGTATCCACTCAGGCCAAGCATAGTGCTGTTGCGACGAACATCATCCTGGACGAAGCGTCCGAGATTTTCCCAATCTTGGCTGTTCAGGCAGGCGATATACCCGAGGTAGACGTTTGCAAGATCAATTGTGGTCATTGTCGGTCCTCGCACAGATGTCTCGCGAATGGTGCGGCGGGCTAGTGGCAAAAATCCCGATCTCAACGGTGATGTCCCTGAGTACTAGCGATGAAGGCACGCAGATCCGCGAGCAGCAGTTCCGGCTCTTCCATCGCTGCGAAATGACCGCCCTTGGTCATCTCGGTCCAACGCACGATATTGTACGTCTTCTCCGCGTACGATCGCGGCGGCGGTATGAAGACGGGGTCAGGGAACGCGGCGACGCCTGTAGGCACGTCCACACGCGTCCCGGCGGACACCTTGTCTGCACCCTCTTCCCGTTGGCCTTGATAGATCCAGGTCGCAGTCACGACCGCAGCGGGCGCCACATAAAGCATAATGTTGGTCAGCAATTGCTCTTCTGAAAAGCGCTCCCATAGGTCAGGGCTGCCATCATCGCGCTTCGGCAAGTCGGACCAGACACCGAACTTCTCAAGGATCCAGGCCGCCGCACCAACGGGACTGTCTGCCATCGCGACGCCTAGCGTTTGGGGCCGCGTACCCTGCTCATGGCTGTAACCTCTCTCTCGATCGGAATTGGCAGCGAAACGGGCCTGCCAGTCCTCCTCAGCGGACGTCGTCGGACGCACATCGGCAGCCGTGATCGGGACCATGTTGAGGTGGATGCCAAGCAATGCTTGCGGACGACCATAGGCCATTCGGGTAGCGATGCCCGCGCCCCAATCGCCGCCCTGCACAAAGTAGCGCCGCTCGCCGAATAGCTCGGTCATGAACCTGTGCAGTAGCTCCGCAATCCGGATCGGACCAAGGATGCCTGTGGTCGGGTTGGAGAAGGCGAAGCCCGGGAGGGACGGGATGACCACGTCATGGCCGTCTGCGATGAGCGGATCGATCATCTGCTCGAACTCAATGAAGGACCCCGGCCAGCCGTGTAGAAGAAGGATGGGCGGTTTGGCCCCGTCGCCTACTTCGTGGATAAAATGAAGGCGCTGGCCGTCAACCTCAGCGGTGAAATGAGGACGCCGATTTAGCCTACGTTCGACCTCGCGCCAGTCGAATCCGTCAAGCCAGAATCTGACCAGGCGCTGGAGATCCGCTTTGCCTATCCCGGATCGCCAGCCTCCGGCGTCTGGGAGCTGATCCCAGTCATAAGCTTCGACTTTGCGCCTGATCTCAGTAAGGCGCTGATCGGGAATATGGATGGTAAATGGCGTCGCCATTTTTGCCTCCTTGCATTGGTGCTCCAGTATTGGGCGGCGGATCGCCCTCGTTGATGGTTTCGCGCACGCCGTGAGTCATCGAACAATAGTTAGGCCGCGGGACTTAGCCTCAATCGCGCAGGGCACATTTCGTCACGCGCGCCGGTTCGACCTTATTCAACCTGCTTGGCGGTAAAACAGTGCAGGCGGGGGAATCGGTCAGTCAGCTCGTCTTTTATTTTGTCGTGAGCGTCCACTTCAGCAAACGTATGCCGATCAGCCGCTGCGGATCGAGCGGAACGCCTTGCGCATCTCGTCAGCGAAGATCGCGGGCTGCTCGAAGGCCGCGAAGTGGCCACCACGATCAACCTTGTTCCAGTAGAACAGGTTCGGCCACAGCGCCTCGGCCCAGGCCTTCGTCGTCGTGAAAATCTCATGCGGGAACACCGTCGCCGCCATCGGCAGCTCGATCCGGCCGGCATTAGCACCGCGACCGTTCCGCGCGTTCTCCCAGTAGAACCTAGCGGAGGACGCCGCCGTGCCCGTGAACCAGTAAATCGAGATGTCGTCGAGCATCTGGTCGATGCTCAGGGCATCCTCGGGGTTTCCCCGGTTATCGGTCCAGGCTTGGAACTTCTCGTAGATCCAGGTCGCCTGTCCGACAGGCGAATCTGCCAGGCCGTAGGCGATGGTCTGCGGGCGCGTTGCCTGTTCGCGGAAGTAGCCGTAGCCGTCGCCGGTGAAGCGCCTGACGCCGTCGATGGCAAGCTGCTCCTCAGGGGTCGGATGATCGGGAAGCTTATCGGGAACCACCAACTGCCAGTTCACGTGCGCAGCAATGAGCCCAGCTGGCCGCAGATGGCCCAGCGCATGGGTCACGCCGGCTCCCCAGTCGCCGCCTTGGGCGACCCAGCGGGTGTAGCCCAGCGCTGCATGAGTGTCGCCCAGGC